>JBDTRQ010000459.1:0-9085 GCA_039931535.1 Ignavibacteriota bacterium | reverse complement strand
ATTTAAATTCATCTTTTTTCTTGTTTCTGTTTCATAGGCAAACACAATTGGCTATGCGGTACAGCTTCCAATCTTTCTTTGGGAATAAGCGGGCAAGTCGGGCATAAATGCTGCGGTTCTTCAATACATTCAACGCAGATACCGTACGTTCCGTTTTCGATTCTCTTTAAAGCATCTTCTAAGTAACCAAGAAATTTATTTTCACGCTGTGCGTAAAGAAAAGTTTTTTCTCTTTCCATCGCATCAGTTCCCTGCTCAGCCATGTGCAATGAGTAAGGAGAATTTTCATTAATATATTCACCTGTTGTAGGATCAAGCATTTGCTCTCTTAAATTTTGGAGCTGTTCAAGTATCTCATCACGTTTTTCAAGAATTATTCCTTTAAAATGATCGAGTTCTTTTTTGCTGTAACCTTTAATTTTCTTTAATGCAGTAGCACGATTAGCAGCTGTCATTTCAGGAGTAATATACTCTTCTTCTTTTTTCTTATAGATTCTTGGCTTTATTTTTTTTTCAATTAATTGTTTTTCAACAATTTTTTTTACTGCTGCTATTTTCTTCGGAGCAGTTTTTGTTTTAGCTGTTTTAGTCTTCGTTACTTTTTTTGCCGTCACTTTTTTCACTTCCTTTTTCTTGGGCTCTTCTTTTTTTACAGTTTTCTTCGGTGCTGCAACTTTAACAGGTTTTTTCTTTTTCAGTTCTTTTTTAGCAACAGTTTTTGTTGTTTTAGTAGAACTTTTTTTTGTGTTTTTCTTAATAGTTTTCTTTACTGCCATGACGAGATCCTCCTCTATTTAGGATTATACCTTTACGATATTAATTGAACAATCAAACTCACCAATTTTAAATTCTTGTGTAAATCCATTTTCGATGAACTTTTCCACAGAAAGTTTCTCTGCAAGAGTTTCAGTTGAAATATATTGATTAAAATTGTTAATACCTTTAACAAAGCTATCAGAGCCAATAAAATTAACAATAATTTTATCAGTTACATCAAATTCTGCATCTTTTCTCATGTTCTGGATTCGATTTACAAATTCACGTGCTAAGCCTTCTTCAATCAAAGCATCATTAAGCTCAATATCAATTGCAACAGTTATTCCAGCTTCCGCCTCAACAAACCAGCCTGCAATTTCAGAATTAATTATCTCAACATCATCCTTTGATATATTTAGATTTTCACCATCGATGTTTAAAGTAATTTCTGAGCCGCTTTCAATTTTAGAAATCTCTTCTTTCGAAAAGTTTTTAATTGCTTCAGCAACTGCTTTTACTTTTTTGCCAAACTTTGGTCCGATTGTTTTAAAATTTGCTTTTGTAGATTTCGTAACAATCTCGGAATCATCTGTTAAAATAAGCAGCTCTTTAATATTTACTTCTTCTAAAATTACATCTTTCATTTTAGAAAGCGCTTCTTGCTTGCTTTTATCCAGCGAAACCATAATTTTGTTTAATGGCTGGCGTACTTTAAGATTATTTTTTGCACGTATTGCTCTGGTTAGATAAACTACATTCTGTGCAACTTCCATTTTTTCTTCTAAAGTTTTGTCGCGATAAGTTGTTTTAGGAAACTCTGCAAGATGAACTGACTCAAATTTTTCGCGCTTAGTTTCATTATTCAAATCAAGATAAATTGCTTCTGAAATAAACGGTGCAAACGGTGCTGTAAGTTTGCAAATGGTTGATAAGCATTCATACAAAGTTTGATAAGCAGAAAGTTTTTCTTTATTCATTTCAGATTTCCAAAAACGTCTTCTGCTTCTTCGCACATACCAATTTGATAGCTGATCTATAGTATAAGTTGAAACGGCACGAGCAGCTTTTGTAACATCATAATCATTCATCAACTGTTCGTACTCTTCAACAAGCGCATTAAGTTTTGATATTATCCAGCGATCAATTTCTGGTCTTTCTTCATAAGGGATTAATTCATCTTTAAAATTAAATCCATCGATATTTGCATAAAGCGCAAAGAAAGAATATGTGTTTACCAATGTTCCAAAAAACTTTCGTTGAACTTCAATTAAACCATCTTCATCAAATAATGTTGGACGCCAAGGCGGTGAGTTCGTAACAAGATACCAGCGTGTTGCATCAGCTCCGTATTTATCAAACAACAAAAATGGATCAACTGTGTTGCCGACTGATTTAGACATCTTCCTTCCAGTTTTGTCTAATATCAATTCGTTTACGATAACATTTTTAAATGCAACATTATCAAACAACATTGTTGAGATAGCATGCAAAGTATAGAACCATCCACGTGTCTGATCAATTCCTTCACAAATAAATTGTGATGGAAAATAATTCTTTTCAAATTCTTCTTTGTTTTCAAAAGGATAATGATATTGAGCAAACGGCATTGATCCTGAATCAAACCAGACATCAATAACTTCCGGAGTTCGTTTATAAATCTTTCCATCTTTTTCAAAAAGTATTTTATCAACAAATGGTTTGTGAAGATCAATGTTATCTAAATCCTTTAATGAAATTCTTTTTCCGTTTTCTTCTATAAATCCATTTCTAACTTCTTCAATACTTCCGATTGCAAATACATCACCATCTTCACTAACCCAAAGTGGTAATGGAGTTGCCCAGAATCTATCTCGTGATAGAGCCCAATCTTTATTTTCTTCTAGCCAGTTACCAAATCTTCCGCTTCCAACTTCCGGCGGCTGCCAATTGATTGTTTTATTTAGTTCAACCATTCTATCTGCAATTGAAGTTGTACGGATAAACCAGCTTTCGCGTGCATAATAAATTACAGGCACTTCCGGATGACGCCAGCAAAATGGATACGTGTGAAGGATTGTTTCTTTTCTATAAAGCTTGCCTTCTTTTTTTAGTTTGATAATAATTCCTGCATCAGCATCTTTAACAAACTGTCCGGCAAAATCAATTACTTCTTCGGTAAATAAGCCGCCGCGAGTAACAGGCTGAAGCATCGGCAAATTATATTTTTTAGAAACTTCATAATCATCCGCACCGAACGCTGGTGCAATGTGTACGATTCCCGAACCATCTTCGGTGCTGACAAATCCGCCTTCAACTACGTAAAATGCTTTTTTATCAACATCGCAATAATCCATCAACTGTTCGTATTCAATCCCTGCAAGCGCGCTGCCTTTCATCTCTTCAAGAATTTCATATTCTTTATCAACAACAGATAATCTTTCTTTTGCAAGAATCATTATTGTTTGTTCAGTTTTGATTTTTACATAATCAATATCAGAACCAACAGCGAGAGCAACGTTTGAAATCAATGTCCAAGGAGTTGTTGTCCAAACAAGAAAATGTTCATCCGCGTTAGCAAGTTTAAATAAAACATAAACAGATGGATCTTTTGTTTCGCGGTATCCAAGCGCAAGTTCGTGTGATGATAAAACTGTTTCAGATTTTGGATCCTGCGGAACGATTTTATAATCTTTATAGATAAGACCTTTGTCAAACAAAGTTTTTAGCGCCCACCAAACAGATTCAATATAATTATTATCAAGAGTTATGTAAGCGGATTTTAAATCAATCCAGTAACCCATTCGGGTTGTCATCTTTTCCCAAAGATCAAGATAAGTAAAAACGGATTCGCGGCATTTTTGATTATATTTTTCAACACCGTAATCAAGTACTTCGCTTTTTTGTTTTATACCAAGAGCTTTTTCAACCTCAATTTCAACGGGTAAACCGTGTGTATCCCAGCCGGCTTTCCTGTTTACGCGATAACCTTGCAAAGTTTTATAACGGCAAACTAAATCCTTTAAAGTTCTTGCCATTACATGATGAATGCCCGGTTTACCGTTTGCAGTTGGCGGTCCTTCGTAAAACGTCCACGATTTATTTTCATCGCGAGTCGAAATACTTTTTTCAAAGATTTTATTTGATTGCCAGAACTTTAATACTTCTTCTTCTAGCTGTGGATAACCTATTTTTTCTAAATTCTGTTTAAACATTTTAAATTACTGTAGTGTGTATGTGGACTATAATTCTTCGTACTTTTTTATTAATTCTCGTTCTGTGTGTATAAACTCTTTAAGTTCTGTTTCAATTCTTTCTTTTTTCAAGATTGTATTTTTTGCGTGCAGTTCTGCGTCGTTAATCATCTTTTCGGCTTTAACTTTTGCTTCGCGTAAAGTTAGTTCAGCTTCTTTTTTTGCATCGAGCATTGTTTGTTCATAAACTTTTATTTTTTCTTTAAGCACAACACTTTCACGCTCACTGCCAAGCACTTCCTGCAAAGCCATTCCAAAAAATGCCATTGCGCCGAGTGTAATATTTCTTAGGCTGTAAAGGATAATATTTTCAGTAAGTAACTGTGCTGCTGCAAAATATTCGTTAAAGAAAATTATTACGAACAGACTTACAATTGTAACGCCTATTATAATTGCAAAAACAATTTTACCGCCGTGATGCCAGTTTAAAACACGATTAATAAACCATCCGCAGCTAAAACTAAAAATTGAAAGCACAAACCAAACAGCAAAGTTTAACTGTCCAAAATCAAACAAGTTTGTGTTTAAAAAATTTGAAATAAATAAAAATGCGGCAAGCAAAACTGCTGCACCGTAATTAACTAACAATCTTTTAAGTGAGAATTTCATTTTATTCTCTTTATTACTTCTTTCATTATTAAAGTCATTTTAGGTTCAGCCTTCATTGCGGCTGCAATTATCTCTTCAACATTTACAGCCTTAAGTGTTTCAGGAAAACATTCATCTGTAATTATGCTCATCCCAAGAACTTTCATTCCCATGTGGTTTGCAACTATGTTTTCCGGAATCGTTGACATTCCAACAACATCAGCGCCAATCTCACGTAAGAATTTATACTCGGCTTTTGTTTCCAAATTTGGACCCGGAACCGCAACGTAAACACCTTTGTGAACTTTTATATTATTTTCTTTTGCAACTTCTTCAGCAAGTTTGATTAATTCCAAAGAATATGGTTCGCTCATATCAGGAAACCTTGGTCCAAGTTCATCTTCATTTTTTCCGATAAGCGGATTATCGCCTAGCAGATTTATATGATCTTGCATTAACATTAAATCACCTTTGCGGTATGCAGGATTCATACCACCGCAAGCATTTGAAACAAGAAGCGTTGTTACACCAAGAAATTTCATCACACGAACAGGATAAGTAATTTGCTGCATCGTGTAGCCTTCATAGTAATGAAACCTGCCTTGCATCGCAACAACATTTCGCCCGTTTATCGTACCAAAAATTAATTTGCCTTGATGTGATTCCACAGTTGAAAGCGGAAAATACGGCAAATCAGCATAATCAATTTGATGTTTTATATTAATCTCTTTTACAAGTCCGCCCAAACCGGTTCCAAGAATAATTCCCACCGGATAATTTTCAGAAGTATGTTTTTTAATTACTTCTAAAGTTTCATTTATTTTTTGGATAAGCTCACTCATAAAATTTTATTTAAGATATCGTTTATATCAATATCCATTTTGTTTGTTTGTTCGATTTTCTTTCCGGTAGTTTTTTCATCACCTGCACGTTCAACTTTAAGCTCTAATAAATTTGCCTGAGAGCTTACAATTGCTTTTAACTTTGCAAGTATCAAATCTTTTTCTTCTCTAAGATTTACAACCGCATTGCGGATATCATTTGTACTCTCGCGAGCTTTCTCAACAATCTGAGAAGCTTTTAACTCAGCTTCCTTAATCATTAAACTCGTTTGTTTTTTTGTAGCCTCCATAGATTTTGCAGAATTTTCCTGCGCCTTTAAAAGAGTAGCCTGCAAATTTTGTTCAATCTTTTTGTACTCATTAACCTGTTCGGTTAAAGATTCAAGTTCACTTTTTATTGATTCATTTTCAGTATTAAGTTTTTCAAATTCTTCTGCTAAACTTTCTAAAAAATTTTGAACTTCATCAGGATCAAACCCACGCATTTTTTTTGTAAACTCTTGCTGACGAATTTCTATGGGAGAAATTTTCATACCTGTCTCCAATCTTTTGAGTAATCACGATCACCAAAAATCGCACTTCCAACTCTAATCATTGTTGCACCTTCTTCAATTGCAATTTCAAAATCACTTGTCATACCCATCGATAGCTCAGTTAGATTGTAACCTTTATTGTTAATTTTATCTTTCAAATTACGCAAATCTGCAAAACTTTTCCTAATAATTTTCGTGTCATCCGTAAGCGGCGCCATCGTCATAAAGCCTTTTAGGTGGATATTTTTAAGCTCCGAACATTTGCCAACAAGATTCAGGATTTCATTTTCTGTTTCGATTCCTGATTTTGTTTCTTCTTCCGATGTTTTCACTTCCAACAAAATGTTTTGAACTTTGCCAAATTTTTCTGCACGATTATCTATCTCTTCAACAAGCTCAAGCGAATCAACCGAATGAATTAATTCAGCAGCTTTTACTGCATACTTAACTTTATTTTTTTGGAGCGTTCCGATAAAATGCCAAACAACTTCATCACCAAGTTTTTCAAACTTAAGAGTAAGCTCCTGAGCACGATTTTCACCAAAATCAGTTAGCCCGCAATTTTTTGCTTCGATAATCTTATCAACGCCAAAATATTTAGAAACTGCAATAAGTTTTACTCCAGCTGGATTTCTGCCTGAACGCTTACAAGTTTCTTCTATTTTCTGCCTTAAAACAGCAATATTTTCTGCAATCATTTTCAAAAATAGGTGGTGAATTTATCCTGATAAATTATAAAAAACAAAGAATTTATAAGGTTTTTTTAATTAAAAAATTTCTTTATAGCCACGACCTTTAGAAAGTGTAGCCTAAGGTCTAATTGTCATTTCGAACGAGTCTTCGAGTGAGAAATCTGTTTAAATACTATATCCAGATTTCTCCCTTTGCCTGCCTGCCGGCAAAGGCAGGGTCGAAATGACTGATTCATTTTGTTATGCAACACTCCCTAAAGCTCGTAACAATTTTAATTCATTTACTAATAAACTCAAATTTCAACTGCAAATATAACCTTTATGTAAGTTAAGTGCTTAAAAAAACTTATGTGTTTGTAGTGGTTTGATTAAGAGATATTCTTGCTTTGTTAAAATTATTTTAGAAAAACTCTAAACTTTTTATTGGGGTTTACGATAATTAAATATAACTGGGGTGTATCTTGATTCAGTTCTTAGCCTCAAGAACTGAAATTTTTCAGAAACAGATAAAAAGGAGCTCTTCGGAGCTTTTTTTTATTTTAACCGAAACGATAACAATCACGAGTGCAGAAAATTTTGTAATTTTGGTTGTTATTATTCACAATTTATTCCGGAGAATTTATGGGTTATGAATTATTAGATCAAATAAAATTAAAAGCAAAATCTAAAAACAGAACAATCATCCTTCCAGAATCACACGATGATCGTGTGCTTAAAGCAGCGGAAATTTTAACGAGAGAAAAAATTTGTAATATAATTACACTTGGCAATCCGCAAAAAATAAATGAAGATGCAAAAAAGCTTGGTGTCGATTTAACGGGAGTTGAAATAGTTGATCACTTAACTCATCCAAAGTTTGATGAGTTTGCAAATATCTATTTTGAACTGCGAAAGAAAAAAGGAATGACTCCTGAGCAGGCAAAAGAAATAATGAAACGCGATATATTTTTTGCTGCAATGATGCTACGTGAAGGCTTGGTTGATGGAAGTGTTGCAGGTTCATTCGCATCTACTGCTGATGTTATGAAAGCTGGAATACAGATTGTTGGAATGCCTGCGGGAATTTCAATTGTTTCGAGTTTCTTTTTGATGTTGTTTAAAGATAAAGCATACAGTTTTGCTGATAGTGCAGTTGTTCCAAATCCAGACGCAGAGCAGCTTGCAGATATTGCAATATCAACAGCAGATAATCACAAAAAATTAACTGGTGAAGAACCGCTTGTTGCTATGCTTTCTTTTTCAACAAAAGGAAGCGCAAAACACGAACTTGCTGATAAAGTTATTGCAGCAACAGAAATCGTAAAAACTAAAAGACCTGATTTAAATGTTGATGGTGAACTTCAATTTGATGCAGCGATTATTGAATCAATAGGAAAGAAAAAGGCGCCGGAAAGTAAGGTTGCAGGCAGTGCAAATGTTTTAGCTTTTCCTGATTTGAATGCCGGAAACATTGGTTACAAAATTGCTCAGCGCTGGGGCGGAGCTGAGGCAGTTGGACCAATGGTACAAGGATTAAAGAAACCATTTTTTGATTTAAGTCGCGGTTGCAGTGTTGATGATATTGTAAACACAGCATCGATTAATGTTTTGATGGGATAATAATACTTATTCATTATTATTTCTACTTGAAAGTATCATTTTCTTTATTTACGTTTGGACAGCATTAAATAGGATACATTTTAAATCGAGGCAAGTATGGGTTATCTTGGCACGATATTTAGCTCTCTCTCTCTCTGAAGACTCAAGTGATGTTGGAGTTAAAAACTTTATGTTTTTATTTACAGCATTTTCATCCCTATCACAACACAAATCATTTATTAAATTAATTTAAGGCTTAGCCGGGGAACTATTATGAAAAAAATATTTTTATTTCTTCTCTTCTCCCTCATTAACTTTTTTTTGAACCTGACCTTAAACTCCTGTAACACAACCGAACCTGATGAACTTAAACCTGGCAGTAGAAATTATGACTGGACATTGGACACTCTTAAGCTTAACAACGGTGATTTTTTAACTCTTACACGGATGTGGGCAAATACCTCAAATGATGTTTGGACAATTGGCTTTGGAGACGTAAGCCGAAATTTAATCTGGCATTTTGACGGAAGTAAGTGGGCAACCGATTCTATCCCAAGGGGTATGTCGCCAACAGGAATCTTTGGATTTGGGAATAACAATGTTTGGCTCGGAACAGCAGAAGGTGCTTTTTGGCATTTTAATGGAAGTACTTGGAGTGAATTCAGTCAACATTCGTTTACTGGGTATGACAGAATTGTTATTGAAAATATTTGGGGAAACTCACCTAGTAATATCTATGCTGTGGGATTTGCGGAAAATTATAGCACATCTGATTATAAAGCCATTTTAATGAAATATAGCGGGACAAATTGGGATTTTGTTCAGATACCTGATATGCAATTAAGTTTTACAAATATTCGTCAGCA
>JBDTRQ010000458.1:0-20885 GCA_039931535.1 Ignavibacteriota bacterium | reverse complement strand
CAGGTACAAATTCCGGTTTGTTTTCATTTGATGGAAATAACTGGCTGCCATATTTAGGTTTATCCGGAAACAAAATTATTGATTTGTTATCAGTTGGAAACTCTCTTTATATACTCGATACTCTTGGCACAGATAAAGTATATCTTTACGATGGAACGGCAATCTCAGAATATTGGTCAACAAACACTCAAGTAACTAAACTTGGTTATCAGCAAAATGCAGGATTAATTGTTGCAACTAAATCAGGTATAAATGTTAACAATAATTATGTTTTTCCAAATGGACCTGCGGCAAATCAGTTTCCGAATATGACAGTTGATAAAGAAGGAAACTTATGGTCTGCAAGTGGTAAGGATATTACTGGTGTTGGTATTTATAAATACAATGGTAATTATTGGCTAACATATGATGCAGCACATAATCCTGAACTATCAGGCAACAGCTACTATTCGATTTTTTCAGCAGCTGATAATTCAATTTATTCTGGAAGTTGGGGAATTGGTTTTGTAAAAATAAAACAAAATGAAATTATTAGATACCATGCCGCAAATTCCGAGATGGTTTATACTAAAAATAGCGCAAACAATTCTAACTTTATTGTTATAACCGGATTCGCTGAAGATTCAAAAAATAATTTGTGGATAATAAACTTAAATGCTGCAGATCTTAAATCACTTTACTTGTTAACACCAGATAGTATATGGTATTCATTTAGAAATCCGTTAGAACAGCATGTTGGTTTTAGCGAAGTACATAATTTGGTTGTAGATCAGTATGGAACAAAGTGGTATTCTATGTCTGGCGAAGGAAGTAATGGACTTTTCTACTACAATGAAAAAGGAACATACACAGATGTTTCTGATGATGTTTACGGATTTATTACAACTCCAAAATTATCAAGCGATGCAATAAACAGTTTAGCCATTGATCGAAGAGGCGATCTTTGGGTTGGCACAAGTCTGGGAGTTAACATTATAACAAATCTTAATTCGGTTCTTGCATCCCAAAATCCACAACTAAATATTTCTTCATCATTTTCAGTTAGGCAGCAATCTGTAAATACACTTGCAGTTGATCCTCTAAATCAAAAATGGCTCGGTACAAATCAAGGATTATTTTTATTGAGCAGTGATGGTACACAATTACTTGCAACACTCAACACAAATAACAGCGCATTACTTTCTGATCAAATTGAAAGCATTGCAATTGATGAATCAACAGGAAAAGTTTATGTTGGAACTGCAAATGGATTAACTTCATTTGATACGCCTTCAATACTGCCTGTTGAAAGTTTTGCCGGATTAAATATTTATCCTAATCCACTTGTTATTAAAGACGGAAGTAATCTTGTTACGATTGATGGATTGATCAGGAACACTGATATAAAAATTGTTACTGTATCCGGAAAATTAGTTCGTGAGTTTTCATCACCAGGCGGACGTACCGCTTTTTGGGATGGACGCGATGATAGTGGTAACTTTGTTAGCAGCGGAGTTTATATTGTTATTGCGTTTGATCAGGAAGGAAACAGTGTTGAAACCGGAAAAATTGCTGTATTGCGAGATTAATTTTTTATGATTGATCTTTCAAATGTTTCTCTTCAGTTCGGTGGTAAATATCTTTTTAAAGATGTTAACTACAAAATTTCTTCCGGTGATAAAATTTCATTAGTTGGCGCTAATGGTACTGGAAAATCTTCTATTCTAAAAATAATTTCTGGGCAGCTTCAACCTGAATCCGGCGAAGTATTAAAACAAAAACGAATCTCGATCGGTTATCTTCCGCAGGATCATGTTACACACATTGGTAAAACACTTTTACAAGAAGCATCTTCAGCTTTAGCTGATATTATTGAACTGCAGAACAAAGAAACTTCACTATCAGAGGCGCTTTCAAATCCTAATCTTACAGAAGACGAACAAATGGATCTTGCACATCAGCTTGGTGAAGTTCATCATAAGTTAGATGGATTGGATTCATATTCTGCGGAATCTAAAGTTGAAAAAATTTTACTTGGACTTGGTTTTGAAGAGGAAGATTTTACAAGATTAACAGATCAGTTTTCCGGCGGCTGGCAGATGCGTATTGCACTTGCAAAAATTCTTATCTCGCAAAATGATATTTTACTTTTAGATGAACCTACAAATCATCTTGATATTGATTCACTTGAATGGCTTATAGATTTTCTAAAAGCATACAAAGGTGGATTGCTGATTGTATCGCACGATAAAAATTTTATAAATCAGGTTACAAATCGAACTTTAGAAATTTTTCTTGGTAAGTTTTATACGTTTAAAGGCGATTATGATTCTTATATAAAATATAAAATCGAGCGCGATGAATTAACTGTTCATCAATACGGGCAGCAGCAAAAAAAGATTAAAGAAACTGAAAAGTTTATTGAACGATTTCGATACAAAGCTACAAAATCAAGACAGGTACAAAGCAGAATAAAACAACTTGATAAAGTTGAACTGATCGAATTACCTGAAGATAAAAGTGAAATCAATATAAGATTTACTGAACCGCCTCAAAGCGGCAGAACTCCGATTAAACTTATTTCAATAAAAAAATCTTACGGCGATAAAAAAGTTTTTATTGGAATCGATTTTGAAATTGAGAAAGGTGAAAAGATTGCTTTTGTTGGACCAAACGGAGCCGGTAAATCTACACTTGCAAAAATTATCGCGGGAGTGATTGATTATAATTCAGGTGAAAGAATTTTAGGACACAATACAATTGTATCATACTACGCACAGGATGTTGCCGATAATCTTAATCCATCTTTAGAGATTATCGAAACGGTTGATGGTATTGCTGAAGATAAAACTGTTGGGCAGCTTCGATCATTGCTTGGTTCATTTCTTTTTTCCGGTGATGATGTTTTCAAAAAAGTTGGCGTACTTTCGGGCGGAGAGAAAAGCAGAGTGGCGCTTTGTAAAATTTTACTTACAAAAGCTAACTTTATAATTCTTGATGAGCCTACTAACCACTTGGATTACACTTCAAAATTAATTCTTCAAAAAGCTTTGTTAAATTTTAAGGGAACATTGATTCTTGTTTCTCACGATGTAGATTTTTTAAGACCAATTGCGTCAAAAGTTATTGATATTAGAAAAGGTATTCTAAAAACATATCTTGGTGATATTGATTACTTTCTATCAAAACGTGATTTATCGTCGCTTGAAAGAGATACTGCACCAACAATCAAAAAAGAAAAAAGTGAAAATGTTAATCGTAAAGAACAAAAAAGAATTGAAGCTGAGTTAAGACAGCAGAGACATAACGCAACAAAAGAATTATCAAACAACATTAAGCGTCTGGAAGAAAAAATAATTGCTTCTGAAAAAGTGATTAAAGAGTTGGAAGATAAATTAGCCGATCCTGAAATCTACAACAATGGCGATATTACAAAAGAACTTACAAGCAAATTCAACAAAGCAAAATCAGATTTTGAAAACACATTGAAAAAGTGGGAAACTCTTAACGAACAACTTATTGAAATAAAATCACAGTTTAATTACAAAGTGTAGTCCACCTTTTAGGTGGCCTACACTTTTTAAATCTTAACACCCAATATTTCTTCAGCCAAAGCTAAGCCGCCATAAATCGCGGCATCATCTCCGAGTTTTGAAGAAACAATCTTAACACCTTTTGCTGCAGCATAAAAAACATGATTTTGAAATTCACGTTTAATTATCGGCATCATAAAATCACCAAGTGCTTCAATAACTCCACCGCCGAGAACAACCATATCAAAGTTCATCAAGTTGCAGACACTTGCTAGTACACCACCAATTATCTCACAAGATTCAGTAATTCTTTTTGTAACAACTTTATCTTTTTTAGCGATAGCATTTTTTAAAGAGCCGCTTTTAATTCTTTGATTTGATTTAACAAGATCGGAAAGAACACTTTTCTTTTTTAATTTTTTAATATCATAAATAATATTATTAACAACCGCTGTTCTGCTAGCGATAGCCTCAAAACAGCCTTTCTTTCCGCATCCGCATACAGGTCCGTTTTTTTGTACAAGCATGTGCCCAATTTCTCCGGCAACAAAATTAAAACCACGATACATTTTTTTATCGATCACAACTCCCCCGCCAATTCCGGTTCCAACAAAAACTGCAAGCATATTGGTTGCTGATTTTCCAATACCATAATTTTTTACTCCAAGCGCACCAAGATTAACATCATTTTCTAAAAGCACTGGATAAGGAATTAATTTTTCAAGTTCAGCTTTCATCTTATAGTTTTTTATTCCAAGATTCGGTGCAAGTCCAATTATACCTGTTTTGGGATTAACAGAACCCGGCACACCAAGACACACAGCAACAATATTTTGCTTTTTTAGTTTTGATGATGCAACAACTTTTGTAATTAGCTCGGCAATATCTTTAACATAAACCTTGGTTCCGCTTTCAATGTTAGTTGGCTTTTTTTGGCGAGCAATAATTCCCTTTTTAGAATTTAAGACAGATGCAAGTATTTTAGTTCCGCCCATATCCACGCTTACAATAAATTTTTCTTGCATTGCATTCTCCTAGTAGTTTATTTAGAAAGTTTACATCAGAAAACTAAAAGTTATTTTTTTCTTATACAAATTGAATTGAATTTTTACAATCAGAAATTACTATCTTGAAAGAGATTTTTATAACAATTATGAATAAAGTTTTACCACTAAAAAGATTCGGGCAGAATTACCTGCAAGATCAGAATATCATTAGAAAGATTATTTCTGAAATTGATCCAAAAGAAAATGAATTTATTTTAGAGATCGGACCGGGACAAGGCGCATTAACAAAGCATCTTTTTGAAAGCAAAGCAAATTTTAGTGCAATAGAAATTGATAAACGTGTAATTGATGATTTAAAAAATCGTTTTACAAATTTAAATTTGATTCAAGCTGATTTTTTGGAATTAGATTTAAATAATTTCATACAAAATAAAAATCAAAAACTTAGAGTTGTTGGAAACATTCCATACAATATTACTTCTCCAATACTTTTTAAACTTTTTGAGAATAATAAGATTATAAACGATACAGTTTTTATGGTTCAGTATGAAGTTGCAAAAAGAATGACTGGGAAAATGGGAACTAAAGAATACGGCATATTGGCAGTACTTTTAGACTACTTTGGAAAAACAAAATTAGCTTTTAAAGTATCACCGAATGTTTTTTATCCAAAACCGAATGTACATTCCGCTGTTGTTCATATCTATTTTAATGATGAAAGAAATGATGCTCAATTTAATTCTATGTTCAAATCAATCGTAAAATCTTCTTTCGGAAATCGTAGAAAAACTTTAAAAAATTCATTGAGCAATGGTATATTTGCCGAAGTAGATTTTAGCAATTGCGGCATCGATTTATCATTACGTGCAGAGCAGCTTACGATTGATGACTTTATTAAACTCGCTGAATTTACAATTAGAGTCTTCTGAAAAATTAATTGAGTTGCGTCATCTTGAATTTATTTCAGGATCAATTTATTAGATTCCGAAATAAATTCGGAATGACAGTAAAAGTGTAATCCAATTTTTCAGAACTCTCTATTTATAATAAAATCTGATTCTTTCATAAAATTCTATTTAATGTCTAAAATAAAATCACTAATAAAAAAGTTAAAAGCATTTGATATTGTTGTTATCAGCTTTTCGTTTTTTTTAATTTCACTTCATATAATTTTTAACAGCAAGATTGAAAATTCCTTAACCTGGATTTTAGTAAACCTCGTTGTTATATCAATCGCATTTGTAATTTCATATCTTGAAGCAATTACCGAAAATAAAGTTTGGCGTATTATTCACTACTGGTACATCGCACCAATAATTCTGCTAACATTTCGGCAATTATATTTTATGGTAAAACCAATTCGTGTTTACGATTATGACAACTGGTTTATTGCAATCGACCGCTGGATGTTTGGCACAGATCCAACACGATTTTTATATCAAATCTCACATCCTGTTTTAACAGAAATTCTGCAAATTGTTTATGGAATGTTTTATCTGCTTCCGATTATTCTTTGCTTATCGTTATTAAAGAAAGAAAGATTTATTGCATTAGATTTTGCGTTGTTCTCTATTATCTATGGATTTTTTCTTTCTTACTTAGGATATTTTTCTTTGCCGGGAATTGGGCCGCGATTTACTCTGCATGATTTCAACACGATAAATCAGGCTCTGCCGGGATTATTCTTTACAAATTATTTAAGAGAAATGACAAACACGGGAGAAGGAATTCCGTTCGGTACGTTGAATCCTGCCGCTTTTGTTCAACGAGATGTTTTTCCCAGTGGGCACACAATGATTACATTAATTGTAATGTATCTTTCAGTTAAACTAAAAAGTCGAAGTAGGTATTTTTTTATTCCTATTGGAACGCTTTTAATTTTTTCAACTGTTTATTTGTGGTATCATTATGTTATTGATTTAATTGGCGGATTAATTTTTGCAGTTATTTCTATGTGGAGTGGAAAAATATTTTTTAATTGGTGGCGCAAAATAAATGGTAAAGAAATTTTTGAATATGAAAAGCATTAGTTGATATGAGTGATAAGAAAACACAAGTAAAAAAAATGTTTGATAACATAGCAGGCAGATATGATTTTCTTAATCATTTCTTAAGCTTTGGTTTAGATTTTTACTGGCGTAAAAAAGCTTTGAAACTAACTGGATTAAATTCAAATTCTATTTTATTAGATGTTGCCTGCGGAACCGGTGATGTTGCAATTCAAGCAAAGAAAATGGGAGTTGAAAAAATTTTTGGCGCAGATTTTTCTTACAACATGTTAAAGCTATTTGATAAAAAATCAGAATGGATTGATGGAAAACTTGTTCAAATGATTGCAGAAAAAATTCCGTTTAAAGATCAATCTGTTACAAACATCACGGTAGCATTTGGAGTGAGAAACTTTTATGATATTCAAGAAGGATTTAATTCTTTTTTTAGAATCTTAAAACCTAATGGCAAAGCCACTGTAATTGAGTTCCGAATGCCTTCAAACAAAATTATAAAAAGTATTTATAAATTTTATTTTAAAAATATTTTGCCGTTTTTGGGTGGAATAATTTCAGGAGATAAAGCAGCTTATACTTATTTGCCGGATTCAGTGGAAGAGTTTGATGAAAAAGTAAACCTAATTTCTCTGCTTACTAATTCCGGTTTTAAAGAGATTAAGAAATACAATTTTACTTTTAAAACTGTGCAAGTTGTAATTGCACAAAAATAGTTAGTTGATTTTATATGAATACAATTCTTCCAACACAGTTGTATTCGAAGGATAAACATTTTTACCAGCAAAGAAATTAATTAATTCAGAGTCACCTTCCCACTTTATAAATCCAATTCCATCAGCAATCCATGCATAGGCTTCAAATATTATCGGAGGTTCAGTAAGACTGGTGGTTAATCTTGCAGTATATCTAATTTTATATACTTCCTTGGTTACATTTAAATTCCGAAAAGTAAGAGTAATTGAATCCTTTGAAATCACAGATGCGTTTATGCCAAATAGCTCGAATTCAATATATAATAAATCTACATTTATTTTATATACAGGCCATGTTTGGTTTATAGAAAGTGGTTGATAAATCAATCTGTATTCGGAACTAAATGAATATCCACCTCGTAATGAATCCGGAACCAATCCCGAAAAACCGGTAGTATCGATTCCAACATAATTGAAAATACCAGTTGAACTTTTTCTAAAATAGGTATTTGTTAATGATTGAATGTTGTCTAATTGAATTGTATCAACTTTAATTTGATAAGGAGTTGCTAATAAAAGCGTATCACCAGTAAAAGAACTTTTCCTGTTTCCGCTTTGCACTAATCCGTTAGTATCAAAAACTGATACGTTGTAAAGATAGTAGTTTCCTTTTGTAGCAGGGAAAAAATCTGACTCTCCGTTAGTTAACGGCGGTTCAGTAACTGATTCTTTACAAGCCGATGTGATTAACAATAAGACAACCGCTAACAATAGACTATTCTTCATAAGATATTTTTTAATTGAATAAATGCTTTTGATCTGTGACTGATTTTATTTTTTTCTTCGTGCGATAATTCCGCCATTGTATTATCGAATCCTGTCGGAATAAATAAAGGATCATATCCAAATCCGTTTTTGCCTCGTGGTTCTTTTATAATATTTCCTCTTATTTCACCAATGGCTGATTTAAATTCTTTTCCATCGTAATAAACTGCTGCACAAACAAATCTTCCGGGATGAGGCTCAAGGTAATCTGAAAGTTTTTTAATTAATTTAAGATTATTTTTTTCATCATCTGCATTATCTCCTGCATATCTTGCAGAATAAATTCCTGGCTCACCATTTAGTTGAAATGATTCTAATCCTGAGTCATCTCCAATACTTGGAATACCATATTTTTCAAACGCAGCTTTTGCTTTTAGTTCAGCGTTTTCGAAAAATGTTAATCCTGTCTCCACAACATTAGGATAATCTTTAAAGTTCAGAAAGGATAAGACTTCTACATCAATATCTTTTAAGATTTCTTTAACGTCTTTAAGCTTGCCATTATTTGTAGTGGCAATAAGTATTTGTTTCATTATTTGTTTATCCGCTTTAAAAGTTTTTTTAATTCTTCTTTTGAATTATAATTCAATTCAGTCTGATCATATAAAAGAGATTTTTTGTTCAGCACTTTCCATTCTCCTTCTATCATTACAGAATTAACAGAATCACTTGAAGAAGAATAAACAATGTTTGAATAAATTGATTCATTGCTTTCAGACATTGAATGAATATTTGAATTCATATCCAGTAAAACTAAATCAGCTTTTTTCCCAACTTCAATACTTCCAATTTCTTTTTGCAGATGCAAAGCTTTTGCTCCTTCAATCGTTGCAAGTTTAAATACTGTTTTTGCATCCATAACAGTTGCACCGTGAATCGGTTTTTGGATTAAAGCAGCTAATCGCATTTCATTAAAAACGCTTAAGCTGTTATTGCACGGTGCACCATCTGCACCGAATGAAACTGAAATTCCCTCATTTAAATATTTTGGAATATTTGCAATTCCAGAACCAAGCTTTAGGTTTGATGAAGGACAGTGTGAAACTCGAACATTATTCTTTTTCAGCAATTTAGTTTCTTTATCATTAACGTGAATGCAGTGTGCAAGAACAGAATGGTCATCAATAACTCCAATTGAATTGAAATACTCAATATTCTCTTTGTTGTGTCTTCGTTTTATCTCTGCAATCTCGCTTTTATTTTCTGATGAATGTGTATGATATAAACTTCCGGCAAAATCTTTTTTCATTTCAAAAGATTCTTTAAGAAGTTTTTCTGTGCACGATAAAACAAATCGTGGTGCGAAACCATATTTAATTTTTCCGTTTGATGTATTGTGATAAGTTTTTGCAAGCTGATAAATTTCATCAAGCTCAGATTTAATTGTTGATTTAAACTCAGGAAACAAATCGTTCTCATCAATCAAGCATTTACCAGCAATTGCGCGCATTCCGGAATTTTGAAGTTCATCAAAAATAATTTCCTGATGTCTAAGCGTTCCCATATCTAACAGAGTTGTTGTTCCGCTCAACAATAATTCATTAATCCCTAATCTTGTTGAGGCTAAAAGTGAATTTTTATTGTGAGCATTTTCAAACGGAAATATTTTTAATTGCAGCCAATCAAGTAATTCTAAATCATCAGCTAATCCGCGAAAAAGTGTTTGGCAAAGATGTATATGCGTTTGAACAAATCCAGGAATAAGCGTTAAATTTTCAAATCGATGAACAGTCTTTTTCTTTTTTTTTAAATAGGATTCATCATTCTTTTTGATAGAAATTATTTTTCCGTCCTCAATTTCTACAAAATGATCTTTAAGAATTCTGTCTTTTGCATCAACAGTAACAATGTTTTTAGGTACGATAATCATTATTCGGGTTTTCCTTTTTCATCAAAAATACTATCCATAATTTCAAAGGCATACCTTAAATGTGGGATTACAATTGAACCGCCAATTATCAATGCAACATTAAATGTTTCCATCAACTCTATACGAGTTGCACCCTCCTGTATTGCGCGATCGATATGATAAAATATGCAATCATTGCAACGCAAAACCATTGATGATGATAATCCCATTAACTCTTTAGTCTTTGCGTTCAGCGCTCCATCAATATAAGCTTTGTTATCAAGTGCAAAAAATTTATTAAAATCTCTAAAACCGGAGTTTAATATTTTATCATTCATCTCTGTACGGTAAGCACGAGTTTCAGTTGTTGTTTTTTTCATACAATATTCTCTATAATATTATTTTTCTTTTTTTTGTGAACCTTAGAGCCTTTGAGACTTTGTGACAAAATATTCTTATACTAATTCTGCCACCAAGACTCTAAGACACAAAGTTAAACACAGACTTCTTTTTAAAAATCATTTTTATCAGCTTCGTAAGATACTTCTAACTTTTCTACTGGTGTATCAGATTCTTCATCCTCCCAATCATATCTTTTTGGTGGATCAACTTTTCTGAAAATGAATGCAGCAATTATTCCAACAATCGCGCCTGATAAATGTGATTCCCACGATACTCCTTGCTCAACTGGAAGAACGCCCCAAATCAATCCGCCGTACAAAAATATAACCACAAGAGCTAACGCAATTGAGCGATTATCTTTTCTAAAAATACCGCTGAAAAACAAAAAGGAGACAAATCCATAAATTATTCCGCTTGCACCGATGTGGTAAACCTCGCGCGCAAAAATCCAAACTAAAATTCCTGTGCCCAAATAGATTATCGCAAAAACTTTGTAAGCAACTTTTGGATAGAAATAATAAATCCCAAGACCCATAAAAACCAATGGTGCCGTGTTGGAAATAAGATGAGAAAATCCACTGTGGATTAACGGCGATGTGATAATTCCTAAGAGTCCGCTTAAATTTCTTGGAAGAATTCCCAATTTGTAAGGATAAATATTAAACAGATAGGTTAATAAATAAATTACCCACAGCATTATTGGAAATGTTAAAGGAATTATTAGTTTGCGAAAAAAATCTTTTTTGTTTTGCAATTATATAATATTCAGAAGTTCAATTGATATGTAAAAATAAAATTATAATTGCTATTAAGAAAGACACTTGGATAGCCTAATCAGAATCACTTTATTTTTTAACGTACAACCATTGTCACCCTGAGCGAAGTCGAAGGGTGACCTTATAAATAATGTAGGTCAGTATTCGACAAGCTCAGACTGACAAAAAATCTTACTTAATGTTTGAAAGTATTCCTTTAATTCTATCTTTCTGATTATCAGGAGCCATTCCCAAAGTTTTTTCATATAGCTGTTTTGATTTTATTTTATCACCTTGAGTTAGCAATCCTTCAGCAAAACTATCCCAAACATTCCAGGAATCAGGATGATCAATAGTATTTTTTTCAAAAACTTTTAGTGCTTCATCTGTCTTTCCAATACCCATAAGCTGATATCCAAGTGCATTAACCTGTGCTTCATCTATCCCCGGTAAGGCATAAGCTTCTTTCTTTATATTTTCGGCTTCCTGTGATTTATCCATACTTTCAAGAATTAAAGATTTTGTAATGAGGTTTGTTAAATTTTTATTTATGCCGATTGATTTATCAATCCAGGAAAGAGATTTATCAGAATCATATTTTTTTGATAACGCATAAGTCGCAATCTGATTCCATCCCTGCCAGAAAAATCCAGGAATACTTGTTAGCTCCTTTTCCATACTTTCAATAACTGTTTTATTAAGATCAATTTCAATCTTAAGTGGTATAGAAAGTTTTTCCCATTTTAGATTAAGTGTAGTTGAGTTTACACTTACTTTATCGAAAGAATATGACAGCCATTCCTGAAATTCACTCGTAAGAGGATTTACGGCGAATCTGACAGCATCATTTTTCTCATCATAGAAGAAACTTCCCCAAGCCGCATTATCTTTGCTAAAAATAATGGTCCAGGTATTTTTTGTTGGAATCATATGCAACCCATAAGTGCCTGCAGCAACTTTTTTAGACTCAACCATCACATCAGTTGAAAAAGAAATTGTGGTATTTTCATTTGCACCTGCTCTCCAAACTTGATCGTAAGGAACTAGTCCGCCCCAAACTGTTCTTTTGTTTACTGCTGGACGATGATAATTAACCTCTATATCCGTGAGGCCGACTCTTTGTGTAACTGATGCCTGCTGACTTGCCTGAGGAGTCTTTAGGTTTTGCTGCGCCGTAGTTGTAATGACTAAAAACGAAACCATTAAACTGAACATTGTAGATAGTCTTAACATAACATACCTCTCTTTTTTAAATGAATGTCTGAAGATAGAGTGATAATTTCTTAAAAATATTTTTAATTGATGAACGGTTAATCCAAATGATTAAAATTTTATAGTGAAATTATTGATCAAGTATATTTTTAAGAATTTCATCGCTTACAGTTAATAATCCAACCGGAGGTAATCTTTTGGTTAACTCTTTCCAATTTTTATCCTTTTCAAAAATCTCTTTAAACATTGGTAATGATTTTTCAACTTCACCAGTGTTCGCTAGTGTAACTGCAGTCCAAAATTTCATTTCAAGATTTTCGGGAAACATTTTCATTGCGGTATTGTATTCATCCATCGCAAGATTCATATCGTTTTTTTCAACAGCAAGATCACCCGCATTCATATGATCATAAGCGCGATGCACTTTTAAAAGTCTTTTAAGTTCAATTATTGGATCAGGATTATCTTCAACTCGTAAATCTATTAATCTATCTTCCCAAATATTTCCTGTTGGCGTACCGCGAACAACAAGCAAACAAGCTGATTGTTTACCTCGAATATCGCCGCCTTCATTTTGTGCAGCTTCAAGCGTTGTAATTAATCTTTCGGCAAGCGGACCAGTTGAATTCTCAAGTGCTTTTGACATTGCACTCCATACAGTATTATTCAACATCATATTTGCTTGCACAGAATAATTATCTCCAGCTATGTTTCCCGCTTCATCAATACATTTACTTCCCGTATAAGAAGCTGAATTACCTTTTGAATCAACAATTGCAAGCTGTCTTACATCTCTTCCTTCATCATCCGCAATCAATTTATCAACAACCTCTTGCGCTGTTTTCCCTTGCTTCAGTAATTCCAATCCGCGCGGTCCGAAAGAAGGATTTACAAATGATTGAGTTGCAACAACTCCAACTCCAGCTTCTCCCCACGCTACAATAAAACCGACAGAAAACCAATGTGATTGAACAGCAACACCCATTTCTCCGGTTTGCGGATCTCGTGCAACAATTGAAAATGTGTGTGCGAGTGGTTCATTACCATAAATGGATTGGGCTTCTAATTGGAATGAAAGAAATATTGTGAACAAAGAAGTGAAGAGAAAAATCTTTTTCATTTTATATCCTATTTATTTTAATTAAAAAATCATCCTTCGTCTTCGCTCAGGATGACAAAGTGTTAAAAAATAAAAACCTTATGTCACACTGCGCTTGTCGAAGTGTGACCTTAACCGTAGAAACAATTACATTAAATATTACTAAAGAATTTTAAACACCACGTTACTCGAAAAACCTTTCGAATGATAAATCTTTACCATTGCTTTTACAAATTTATCTTTATCAGCATTATAAATATCACAAAAAGTATTTGGATTTACATCAAAGAATGGAAAATATGATGATGAAACCTGAATCATAATTTTATGTCCTGCTTTAAAAGTATGAAATGCATCGTTAAGATTTATTTCCACTTCAGTTACTTTATTAGGTTCGAATGGTTCTGGATTTTCATAACTGTTTCTAAATTTGCCGCGCATAATTTCAGTACGAACCAATCTTTCATATCCGCCCATTTCTACTTTTGCAGGATTTGGATCGGGATCATTTTCATCATCAGGATAAACATCAATTACTTTTACAACAAAGTCAGCATCTGTTCCTGTTGTGGATACAAATAAATCCGCAATGATTGGTCCGGCTATTGTTAAATCGTTACTCAACACATCTGATTCAAAAGTTAAAACATCCGGTCGAGTTGAAACGTATCTTTGATCCTCTATTAAGTGAACTCGATTATAAAACGATTTTGAATCTTCGAACTTAGCTGTATATGGAACAGGATTAAATGGATCGCTTATGTATTCTGAAAAAGAATTTTCAGCATTCGAATTTTGTTGATTTAATTTTTCATCTTGTTGAAAATAATATTTTACATCACTTACATTTTTTGGCGGCCAAGTTGGATAATTGCTCCATTCATTTTCCCCCGTATCAAAAACATAGGAATCATTTAATTTTAAATCGCCTTCGCCTTTTAAATAATACTTAAAGAATGGTAAAAGAATTTGAGTTCGATAATAATCCGCAGTGTTCGCACCGAAAGAGAAATCACCAAGTGAATCACCTTTTGCCCATATCCAGGAACCGTGCGTCCACGGCCCCATTACAATTCTTGTATTATTTGCTTTATCATTTTGTTCAATAGCTTTATAAATATGCAAAGGTCCATACATATCTTCAGCATCATACCAACCGCCAACTAATAGTAATGAAGGTTTAATGTTATTCATATATTGTAAGTTACTTCTTGATTTCCAATAGTAATCATAGGTACCGTGAGCCATCATTGTATCCCAAAAAGGAATTTCATTTTTTAAAATCTCATCATTCAATCTTTTTAAAGGTGTATGAGTTAAGAAAAAATTGTAAGCGTCGGGAGAAGGATATTCTGCAGCCGGTGGATATTTTGTAAGTGGTTCAGGTCTTGGTTTACCAAATTGTTTGAAGAAATTAAATGACATCAAAACCGAAAACGCACCGTTGTGGTGCATATCATCGCCAGCGAACCAATCTGAAATAGGAGCTTGAGGAGATGCACAAACAAGATTTGGATGCGAATCAATCACGCCCATAATTGTATAAAAACCCGGATATGAGCTACCCCACATTCCAACTTTTTTATTATTGTTTTTGATATTATTGATCAGCCATTCGATCGTATCATAAGTATCACTGCTTTCATCGATATCGTTTTTATTTTTTTTGTTCGGATTATAGGGACGCATATTATCAAATAATCCTTCAGACATATATCTGCCGCGAACATCCTGAATAACAAAAATAAAACCTTCATCCACAAATTCTTTTGAAGCTCCAAGAAATCCGCTGTACTTATCTTCCCCATAAGGAGAGCAAGAATATGGAGTGCGTGTTAACAAAATCGGATATTGTTTTGATTTATCTTTTGGAGTGTAAACAGATGTAAATAGTTTTACACCATCTCTCATTTCAATCATGTATTCTTTCTTGTCATAATTTTCTCTCACTTTTCCTTGCTGTGATTGGGTGCATTGAGTTAATGATAATGAAATAAATATTATCAAAATGATCGTAACTATTTTGGGTTTCATATTTAGACCTATTTAAATATTAAATAAGGCAGATAAAAAATACAGTATGTCAGTCTGAGCTTGTCGAAGACTGACTTTTGTTCTGATTAGGTCACACTTCGACAAGCTCAGTGTGACAATGAAACTTAAATCTAAGATAGACAATTTTATTTTTGATTATTAAGCTAACTAAAATTCTTTTCATCAATAAAATAAATTATTTTAACAACAGTTAAAATAAAATTTACAGGAGCGGTTTGCCGGATTTAATTGGAATACTAATATTGTTTGTAGTAGGTGCAGTTGCTGCATTTATAAACGTTAATGCTGGTGGCGGTTCATCGCTTACTTTGCCGGCTTTAATTTTTCTCGGATTGGATCCCACAGTTGCAAATGGAACTAATCGTATTGCAATACTTTTTCAAAATATTTCTGCTGTCCAATCTTTTAGGCAAGAAAAATTTTTTGAACTAAAAAATAGTTTAATTTTATCAGCACTTACATTGCCCGGAGCGATTGCTGGAGCAATTATGGCTGTTAAAATCAGCAATGAGTTGTTTGAAAATATTCTCGGCGTGATAATGATCTTAATCATTATCACAATGCTTATTCCAAAAAAGAAAACTGATAAAACGAACACAGATTTTATAATTGATTGGAAAATTGTTTTATCAATGTTAATAGTTGGATTTTACGGTGCGTTTATTCAAGTTGGAGTTGGATTTTTATTGATGGCTTCATTTCAATATTTGATGAAACTTGATTTAATTCGTGTTAATATGCACAAGGTTTTTGTTGTGTTTGTATTTACGATTCCGGCATTGATTGTTTTTATAATTACAGATAACATAAATTGGTATTTCGGATTGACGCTTGCAGCGGGAAATGTTTTTGGCGGCTGGTGGGGAGCAAAACTAGCGGTTAAAAAGGGTGAAAAGCTTATCAAATTTGTTTTGATAATTGCAATACTGATTATGGCATTAAAACTTTTAAATATTTTTTAAAGATCTTAATCCGAAATAAATTTGTCAAGATTAACCATTAACCCCAGTGCAAATCTCTCTGTGATATCCTTTTCATTTGAAAGATTTTGTGGTACCCAGCTTACCCAAACAATATAATCATCTCCGTTTAATTGAATCATAGGTGATATAGCACCTGGAATACCGAAATTTATCTGAGTTGAGAAACTTAATGTTTCCGATACCTGATAGCTAACAAAAGGGAAAACCGATAACATCAAAAATACAAGTTGGTCACTCCTATCAATTAACCCGGCATTTTCAGCAGATTTTCTAAAATTATAATATTCACCAAACTCAACCCCCAAACCTAGATTACTACCTAAACCAAATTTCAATTTATTGATTTTGAAATTTAAAGCTAAGTTTACATCGCTTCCTAAAGCATAAAATGATTTATGTCCGTCAACGGAATTACTTAGTCCTGCAACCTTATAGTTACCTGTGTAAGCAAACCCTTCCAGGTTAAAATTAAAATGCTTTTTAGTGTTTGCAAGCAGGTAACCTAGCCTGTATAAATTATAATTTTCATTTTCATATTCCCCTTTACCAAAGGTATATGTTGCATTTAAGTGACTGACACTTTTTTCGTATTTTTCATCGTTATTAAAAACTGTTGGAGGTGCGCTGCTTCTTGAGGCAACAGGATAATATGTTCTCAAACAACCTGTAAAAGGGAGTATAAATATTAATAAGAAAGCAGTGATTCTAATTTTATTCATATTGTTTCTTAAATAAAATAATTTTTGTATATAAAAATAGGATTATATTTGTTTACTTAGAATTATTTATGGAGCGACTATGAAAAAAGATATTAACTACAAAATGAAAATGAACAACGGAATTGAAATTCCACAATTTGGACTGGGTGTTTATCTGACCAAATCCGGAAGCGAATGTTTGAACTCAGTTAGCTGGGCTTTGGAAGCTGGTTACAGACACATTGATACTGCAAAAATTTACGGCAATGAAAAAGAAGTTGGTGAAGCGGTTAGAAATTCTGGAATAAAAAGAGAAGAAACTTTTATCACAACTAAACTTTGGAATGATGACCACGGTTATGAATCCACATTAAAAGCTTTTGATAAAAGTTTGAAAACTTTAAATACGGATTACATTGATTTGTATTTAATTCACTGGCCTGTAAAAGATAAACGAAAAGATAGTTGGAAAGCATTAGAAAAGATTTATGAATCAGGTAACTGCAAATCAATTGGAGTAAGTAATTATATGATCAATCATCTTAATGAATTATTTAGTTATGCAAACACTATTCCGGTTATTAACCAGGTTGAGTTCAGTCCATACAATTATCAAAAAGATCTGCTCGATGTTTGTACAAAAAATAAAATAATTCTCGAAGCATATTCCCCGCTAACAAGAATGAAAAGGTTAGACGATCCAAAAGTTTTACCGATTGCAAAAAAGCATAACAAAACTGTTGCGCAAGTTTTAATTAGATGGGCAATAGAGCACGAGATAGTAGTAATTCCAAAATCCGCACACAAAGAAAGAATAATTGAGAATGCAAATGTTTTTGATTTTAATCTTGATGCATCTGATATGAACATATTGGATAATTTAGATGAAGGTTTTAGATGTTCGTGGGACCCGACTAAGACGGATTGAATGAAAAGTTTTTTTCAAAATTAATTCTAATCTACTGCTAAATTATTGTTGTTGGGCAGCTAAATTTGAGTCGAATCAAATTGGCTGTTAATTATTAAAACTAAGAAAAGAAATTTAATTGATAGAAATTGTTATTTTTTTTCTAAGCCCAAGTTCTATTATTCTATAAAAAGTTGAGATCTGAATATCACTTTTGCCAGCTTCTATTCTTGAGATATAACTTTTCTTTGTCCCGGTTTTTTCTGCAAGTTGTTCTTGAGTTAATTTTGATTTTTTCCTTTCTTCTTTGAGCATTTCACCCAACCTGAATGAAATAGAATCAGCTTCGAATTTATCCCTGCGGTCACTTCCTTTTTTGCCGTATTGTTTGTTTAAGTGATCTTCAAATGTGTTTATCTTTTTCATTTTCTTTTCCTTTTAATCTTTTGTAAAAAATATTCTTCTCTTAACTTTTTCCCAAGTTCCAATTCGTTCTTAGGTGTTTTCTCCGATTTTTTGATAAAACAATTAATTAGAATAACCAGGTTTCCCTCATCAAAAAAACTAAATATTCTGATACTTCTTTTACTTGTTATTACTCTAACTTCATATAATCCATCAGTTCCTTCCAGATACTTTAGAAATTTAATAGGAACTCGCTCAACGTTTTTAATCAAATCAAGAACAAAGTCAATCTTCTCTTTTGTTTTTATATACTGCTTAGAATAGAATAAAATTTTTCTTTTCATGGCAAAAGATAACTAATTAGTTAACCAGCTCAAAAGTATTTTTTTTACTCATAACAAGAAAATGCAAATGTTTTTGATTTTTCTCTTGATGAATCTGATATGAAAATATTAGATAATTTAGATGAAGGTTTTAGAGTTTCTTGGGATCCAACGAAAGTGGGTTGAGTTTTTTATTAACCAGTTTTAGCAGAATTAGAAAGTTGTTTTCTAAAACTTCAGTTTTTGAATTTATAAATAATGGTGTTTAGTCGCGGGTTATGCCAAGATTATAATTTTATATAATCATATAGAATAGTAGCCAGAAATGATGCTAGTATCCCTATTAAAAATCCAAATATTCTTTCTTTCCATAAATATGCTGATGTATATTTGGCTTGAGCATTTAAAATAGCCTGTACCGTTTCGCGATGTGATAAAACAATTGGTTCTAATTCATTCTTCTCGTTTTCTAACTTTTTAATTGTATACTCTGTATCCTGGACTCGTTTCCGTTCCTTTACGAGAAATTTGTTGAAGTTAGAAAGTTGTTCTTCAATATTTTTAATTTGAGTTATTACAGAATCATATTCATTACTATCTCGTTTAATTATTTCATCTGGAAATAAGTATATTAATATGAAATTTATTGTAAGAATAATTGAAAAAAATACTACAAAAAAATATGATGCAACGAATAAATAGTAGACAATATTAATTATAAAAAATAAATTTGACCAAAAGATTCTGCGATCTCTTTTACTACTGGGATAAAGTTTTACTAACATATTTTGTAAGCCTAACTGCATTGGATCTAACTTGCAAACTTTTAAAAGGAAGCCAAGTAAACACAACGACTTTTTAATTAATCATTTATAAACTAAACTATATTAAGTAATACTATGCTTTGTAACCAGATGCCTCTCATTCAAATATTTGCGAATCGTTTTTAATAAATTCGTTAACATCATCTTTTTTAAGACAAAACCATTCACCATTCTTTCTTTTATCCTCAAATCTCTTATGCCAAAAATATTCTAAGGAATCTATATTGTTTGATTTAATTGCATGAACCAACTGACATTGAAATGGTAATTGGATTTTTAAAGTTTTTGTTCTTTTTGCTAATGATTTAGTCTTTCCAATTTTATAATAATTTTTGCCTTTTAATAAATAGATGAATCCCTCTTTACCTTCTTTTGGGAATTTTATTTTTTCTAACTTTTCATTTTTATTATAATGGATAGAATTTTTTGTAAGCAAAAGAGCCCTACTATTTTTAATTCTTCCTTTTGCAACACCGTTTTTATCTAAAAAAATATTGCAGTGCCAGCAAACAAGACTATCTTTTTCTAAAACGGCTCCACAATTTTTACATTGATATATTAGAGTCATAATAATTTTACAAAAAAATATAATTTAAAATTGCTAATCCTTCTCAAGACAGTAGCCATTATCGAAATGTAATTTATACTCTCAGGTTTAAATTAGGTTTAGGAGTGTAAATAGTCAATAAGAATTTCTAATTCACGTTAAGTAAGGTTTAGAATTGAATAGCCACTTCGCCGCGGCGAATCAGGTCGTGGTTTAGAGTTGAGACTAATTTTCTGGCTTTAGCCAAAACATTAAAATTAAGTTGGGCTAAAGCCCATAATTTTCTTTCTCTTTGTATTCACGACCTAAAGGTCGTGGCAATACAGAATAACTTCTAAAGCAAAATTTAAAATAGATTGCTTCGGCTAATCGCCATCGCAATGACTATAAGTATTACTTTTTTAATGCCTTAATTAGATACTTCCCTGTTAAACTTTTTTTGCTTTTAATAATTTTTTCCGGAGTTCCTTCTGCAATAATTTTTCCACCGTGTTCACCGCCGCCGGGACCAAGATCAATAATCCAATCTGCGGTTTTTATTACATCAAGATTATGTTCAACAACTACAACTGTATTCCCTTTATCAACAAGCTTGTTTAAAACATTTAACAGAATTCTCACATCTTCAAAATGTAATCCTGTTGTCGGCTCATCAAGGATGTACATTGTTTTGCCTGTGTTAACTTTACTTAGTTCAGTAGCAAGTTTAACGCGCTGTGCTTCTCCACCGGAAAGTGTTGTTGCCTGCTGCCCAAGTTTTATGTAACCAAGCCCAACATCGTGA
>JBDTRQ010000457.1:0-2555 GCA_039931535.1 Ignavibacteriota bacterium | reverse complement strand
AGTTATTCCGTTGAAAGTCAAGTTAAGACTGCAATAGTTTTAATTATTTTTTTGCATCAATTGGAACGTTTTCTATGTTCCAATTGATGCAAGATTTTTGATAATAAAAAAAACTTTTATATGTTTGCTTATAGAGCTTGACTACTTGATCCCGCATTAAATAAGTAAATTATTTTGGGACGCTTAGTTCAAGCTCTTCTTTTATCTTCGCTCTCTTCTTTGTCTGACGTCTTGATATAGGAGCTTTAGAATCATAAGCTTTAAATCTTCTGGTCTTATCAATCCTTTTTATTTTTAATTCCGTTTTAAGCTCTGAATTATTTCTGTCTTTATCCGGATTATAAACTTCATTGTTCTTAAGCATTCCATAAACTATTCTTAATATTTTATGCATTATTGCCCCTATGGCAGCCATTTTACACATACCTTTTTTTAGGTAACGAATATAGATTTCTCTTATTCGTTGATTATCTCTTATAGCTGTTAGCGCTACATTGTATAAAATATTTCTTGGCTCGCTTCTTCCTTTCTTGCTCATCCGCATTGCGTATGTTCCATCTCCGCTTTTCTTAAATACAGGATGCAGACCAAAATATGAAACCAGTTTTTTACAAGTGGCAAATCTTTCTAAGAATCCTATCTCTATTAGTAACCCTATGGCTGAGTATTCTGCTATTCCCTTAAAGCTTGTTAGTATTTTTACTTCCGGCAATCTTTCTTCCGAAACTGAATTTATCATTAACGTTTTATGTCGCTCTATTGCTTGGCTTAAGTTAATAATCTGCTCAACCATCGACTGAATTGTTATCTCCGAAGCTAAATCATCGGACGATGCCACTGACTGTTTTGCCTTGCTTATTACTGCCTTTGCTTTGAGTTTTGATACATATGGAATTTTTGATAACGTCTCTACTCTTGCTCTGGATGCCTTTTTTGATGTCGGATAACTTTTCAGAAGAACTAAAACCCAATTTGGAAATCCTTCTTTACAATATGTCAGTATCTCTGGGAACGAACTATACAATAAAGATTCCAACTGACAGTAAATTTGTGCTCTCTGTTTTTTTAGTAAGCTTATATATTTCCATTGTCTGCGAACAGATGAATAATAATCATCTTCTATAAACCTTACCTTTTTTTCATAATTTATAAGATACTCCGCCACATTCCTTGCGCTTATCTGATCTGTTATTATCCTTTCCATATTGGCTTTGCTGCTATGATTTACTCCATATGGATTTAATCTTGCGACTTGGATATCCAATTTATATCTGAAATTTTGTATGCTTTTTACCCAATTATTTTCATAACCCCCTGTGCTTTCAAATCCAGCATAGATTTTTGAGTTACTATCTTTCTTTAACAACTCATTTAGGATATTGTATAACTTTAGATGATTTTCCTTTGTGTCGTCTAACTGAAAACCTTGTTCTACGACTTCCTTTTTTTTATCCAAAATTATAAAATCGCAATATCCTTTACTTACATCTCCACCTAAGTAATATTCCATTGCTTTACCTCTTTTATGTTTATTAGTTAATAATATTTGCCAGGATGACGCTTCCTTGTAATATGCGGTTTCTTTGAACCAAGTTATTCCACGCTATTTTCCTGACGGAAAGGAGAAACTCCAAGTCGGTCTCTTGGACCAAGGTTTATTCCTCCTTTTCCATATTAACTATTTTTCTACTGTCTTTCCATTATTAACTTTCAACATACAAGGTTTTTCTTTTACTTGCATAAGCAGAGGTAGGTGAAAATTCATATGCTATCGTTATATTTTGATAGTTAATACTTTAACAATGTATTTAAGCCTATAAAAATATTTAAGATACTTTCCCCAACTTATTTTAATGATTAAGAACACCACAAAACTTTTTGAAGAAATATTTTCAGAAGAAATAATATCAAACGAAAGCTTTCGTTCAAAAGTGCTTGCAGGTATAATTGGATTTTTGATCGTACTTGTATTATTGATTTCATTAGTATTCAATCAGCAGTTTAAGGGCTTATCTCACTTCCCTACCATAATTGAGATAACCTTACTTATACTTGGTGCAATTTTTGTGCGCGCACTATTTGTAAGCCGCGCTGTAAAACGATGGAACAGATACGGTGTTAGAGCATTTATTATTATAAGATATGTTAATGCGCTAATTGAAATTAGTATTCCAAGCGTTATTCTAATTATTTATTCATTTCAGCTTCCTTCAGTTTATCCGTTGTTTACTCCACTTGCGTTATTGTATTTTTTAATAATTATGCTTTCTGCATTAGAGCTTGATTTTAAACTTTGTGTTTTTACAGGATCAGTTGCCGCACTGCAGTACATCGCAATTGCGTGGTACTTAACTACAAAACCTTTCCCCGATGAATTTGTTAATGCTGTTTCATTTTTCCCTACTTACATTGGAGCCGCTGCATTGTTTTTTATTTCAGGTCATACTGCGGGACTTATAACTAATCAAATTAAAAAAGGATTATTAAAACATTACAAAGTACGTGAAGAAAGAAATGAGATTCAAAAACTTTTTGGTCAACAAATTTCCATCGAA
>JBDTRQ010000456.1:0-5564 GCA_039931535.1 Ignavibacteriota bacterium | reverse complement strand
ATCATTATTAAAATAATATGAGGGAAAAATTGTTTGAGCATTAGTGTTGGAAATGAGAAGAATTACAATAACTACAATTAAATTTTTGCTTAACATTTTTTTTCCTGATTATGTTCCAAAACATCCTACTTAAAAATAACATTTAAAGGGAATAATAAATGACCTAACTGAAAAGGAACTGAAAATATTTTATTGCTGTTATCCCATTATAATCACAAAAAAATATCAATAAATATATATATCAGGAGGTTTCTATGATCGCAAAAAAATATCTTTCATTATTTCTGATGCTAATTTTTGGCATAACTGTATTTACTGCCTGCAGTAATGATGATGAAGTAATGCCGCCAGCGACGGATTCAAAATCCAAAGTACTTGTTACACACGCTTCACCAGATGCTCCGGGAGTTGATCTTTTAGTTGATAACGTAGTTGCAGGTACTAATTTAATTTTTCCAAACAGTACAAATTATTTGGAAGTTAATTCCGGTACACGAAATGTAAAAGTTAATGTAACCGGAACTTCAACAACAGCAATAGAGGCAAATTTAAATTTAGCTGCAGATAAAAATTATTCTGTATTTGCTGTAAACAATGTTGCAATGATTGAAGCCGTAGTTGTAGAAGATAATCTAACATCGCCTGCAAGCGGCAAAGCGCATGTAAGATTTATTCACTTATCACCAAATGCTCCAGCAGTTGATATTACAACCAATACAGGTGCAGTAGTTTTTGGGAATTATGTATTTAAACAGGCTTCAGCATTTACTCCGCTTGATGCAGGAACTTATGATTTACAAGTAAGACTTGCAGGAACATCTACAGTTGTATTAGATTTACCCGGAATTGCTTTAACTGCAGGTAAAATCTATACGGTTTTTGCAAAACGATTAGTTGGCGGAAGCGGCACACAATCTTTAGGTGCTCAGATAATCGTAAACAAATAGTGCACAGATAACGATTAGTGATGATGGTGAAAGTCGGGTTTGAAAAAATCCGGCTTTTATTTTTTAATTTATTTCACAATCAGATGTAAATCTTTTTGTTTATTTTTGTTCATCAAACAATTGATTTAACATGATTGAAATAAATAATCTTTACAAAAGCTTTGGAAGCAAAAAAGTTTTGCAAGGCGTTAACCTTACAATTGAACAAGGCGAAATTATTGTTATTATTGGCAGAAGCGGCTGCGGTAAAAGTGTTTTGATAAAACATATTGTTGGCTTGCTTAGTCCGGATTCCGGTTTTGTAAAAGTAGAAAACAAAATTGTAAACGATCTAACAGAAAAAGAACTTTACGAATTAAGAAAAAAATTTGGTTTCTTGTTTCAAGGTGCTGCTTTGTTTGATTCTATGACTGTCGAAGAAAATGTAAGCCTGCCTTTAGTTGAATCAAATCAAACTTATTCTATAACAGAAATAAAAAGGATTGTTGAAGAAAAATTGTCGTTGGTAGATCTTGAAGATGTGTTAAACCTAAAACCTTCAGAGCTTTCCGGTGGAATGAAAAAACGTGTTGCACTTGCACGTGCTCTTGTAACTAATCCTTCCTACATTTTATATGATGAACCAACCACGGGGCTTGATCCGATTATGTCGGATTCAATAGATCAAATGATAAAAGACCTATCTGAAAAATTGAATGTAACCTCTGTTGTTGTTACTCATGATATGTACAGCGTTAAAAATGTTGCTAACCGCGTTGCTATGATGAATGATGGAATTATATATTTTACAGGTAAACCTGAAGAACTTTTAAACTCGTCGGACAAAGTTATTTCAGACTTTATTAGAAGGACTGAAGTTTAATTTATATTTCATCTTCAACTTTCAAAAATTTCGCTCGCATCTTTTGATGGGAAATAATTCAATTCTTCAAAAAAATCCTCTTTGCACTTCACCATAAAAACACTATATTTCAAAAAAACAAATAAGGAGTCATATATGGAATCTGTTAAAGATATGCTAAACGGACGTGAAGTCTTTACTGTTCAATCCGGTTCAACAATAAAAGAAACTGTTAATTATATGGCATCTAAAAAAATTGGGTTAGTACCTGTTTTAAAGAATGAAAAATTAGTTGGTGTTTTTTCTGAACGAGATTTGGTTAAAAGAGTTATCGCGCAAGACAAGGACCTTGTTTCCACAACTGTTGATAATGTAATGAGTACAAGTATTGTTATTGCAAAAATTGATGAATCAACCGAATCTATCCTGGCAAAAATGAAAGAGGAAAAAATAAGACACATTTTAGTAATCGATAATGAAAAGCTTGTCGGTGTTCTTTCCATTCGTGATCTTTTAGAAATTGATCTTAACTATTGTAAAACCACAGTAGAGGTTTTAAATAATTACATATACTCCAAATAATTTATTTATTTAGAACTATGCCTAACATTTCCTCAATTGTTGAAATCATTCAACTTATGCTTGCTCCAGGAATTATGATTTCTGCATGCGGACTTTTACTACTTGGAATGAATAATAAATATTCACTCGTTGTAAATAGAATCCGTTTACTAAATGAAGAACGCAGAAAAACAATTTATAAAACTTCAGATGATAAAAGTTTTAACTATCAAGAAACTCAAAGATTAGAAAGTATTTCAATGCAAATTACAAGCTTGATTTACAGAGTTAAACTTGTTAGAAATGCAGTTCTATCATACACAATCGCTGTTGCACTATTTGTTCTTACTTCCCTTTCAATTGGGTTTGGATTTCTACTTGAGATCACAAAATTAAATTCCTTTGTCACTGTTCTTTTTTTGATCGGAATGATTTCGGTTTTATGCGGGGTTACTTTTGCCGCTTATGAAACTTATAAAGGATATGAGATAGTAAATTTTGAAGTGAAGACTGATGAATAATGATTTTTTAAAAGGCTGCCTTAAAAATGTCATTCCGAACTTGTTTCGGAATCTAGGGATTTGAATTTAAACTAAAAAGAGAAGCTGAAACAATCTGCCGCGGCAGACAGCTTGACAATTATTTTTTTGGGATAGCCTTTTAAATTTATTTTAAATATTACATTACCAAAGCCATTATTGCTTTTTGAACATGCAATCTATTTTCCGCCTCATCAAATGTAACTGAGTTTGGGGAATCACAAACCTCATTAACAACTTCATCACCACGATGCGCAGGTAGGCAGTGCATGAATAAATAATCATCTTTAGCATTTTTTACTAACTTAGGATTTACCTGATACTTCATAAATTTCTTTTTGCGTTCAGCAGCTTCAGCTTCCTGCCCCATGCTTGCCCAAACATCAGTGTAAACAATATCTGCATTCTTAACTGCCGCAACAGGATCATCAAGAATTTCAATTTTGCTGCCCATGTATTTAGCAAACTTCTTAGCATCCTCAACAATATCTTTATCAGGTTTATATCCAGATGGTGATGCGATTGATATATTCATTCCAACTTTTGAACAGCCATTTAATAGGCTGTGTGCCATATTGTTTCCATCACCAATGTACGCAAGTTTTAGTCCTTGTAATTTTCTTTTCTTTTCAAGAATTGTAAATAAGTCCGTTAAAACCTGGCAGGGATGAAGAAGATCAGTTAATCCATTTATAACTGGAATGTTTGCATACTTTGCAAGGTTAGTAACATCACTATGTGCAAATGTACGGATCATAATTCCATCCAAATATCTTGCAAGAACTTGTGCAGTATCAGAAATACTTTCGCTTGTTCCAAGCTGCAAATCATTTGGTCCAAAGTACAAACCAATTCCGCCAAGCTGATAAATACCAACTTCAAAAGAAACTCTTGTTCTTGTTGATCTTTTTGTAAAGATCATTCCAAGAGTTTTACCATCAAGCAAACGATGCGGCTCGCCGGTATATTTTTTTTCTTTTAGAGATTTACTTATATCAAAAATCTCATAAATTTCTTCAAGTGTAAGATCAGCAATAGAAATTAAATCTTTGCCTTTCATATTAACTGCCATAATAACTCCTGTGTTTTATTTTTAAGGTTTTAAATGAATCAAAATCAAATGCTATTTGCTGCCAACTATTCGAGTTCCCCCGTTTGGATCACCCAGCATGGTTGAATCTGTAATTATTGTTTCTTTACCGCCGCCTTTTACAAATTTAATTGCGGCAAGAATTTTTGGTCCCATACTACCAGCAGCAAATTCACCATCATCATAATACTTTTGCGCTTCATCGGCAGTAATAATATCCAAAGTTTGCTGATCAGGTTTATTAAATCTTAAACAAACTTTCGGAACATCGGTAAGTATATAAAAAGCTTCCGCTCCAATTTCTTCTGCAAGCAATGCTGATGCGTGGTCTTTATCAATTACAGCCTCAACACCATATAATTTTTTATCATCACCGCGATAAACCGGAATGCCGCCGCCGCCGGATGCAATTACTAAATTACCTTTATTAACTAAATCTTTAATTACTTTTCTATTTAAAATATCTATTGGCTGGGGTGATGGTACAACTCTTCTCCATCCGCGTTTTCTTGGGTCTTCTTTAAATATAAAATTGTTTGCTCTTGCAAGCAGATCAGCTTCTTCTTTAAGATAAAACGCACCAACCGGTTTAGTTGGATTTTGAAATGCAGGATCATTCTTATCTACCAAAACCTGGGTAACAAGCGTTATAACATTTTTTTTGATTTTTTGATCTTTAAAAAGATTATAAATTTGTCTCTCAATCATATAACCAATTCCACCTTGCGAATCAGCTACACAAATATCAAGAGGCATCTTAGGAATTTTATAGTTGTTATATCCAGCTTCATTACGAAGCATAATATTACCAACCTGCGGACCGTTACCATGAGTGATTACAAGATTGTAGCCTTCTCTGATAAGCTTTAATAAACTAATACAAGTGTCGTAAGTGTTTTTTTCTTGCTGCTGGATAGTGCCGATTTCATTTCCCCGTAAAAGCGCGTTTCCTCCAAGGGCAACTACTGCTGTTTTTTTCATAAAAATTTATTAGAACCGATTCTGTTTGTAAAGAAATATAAAATTTTATGTATTAAATTAAAGAAGGTAAATTTCAAAAAAAATTTTGTTCGATTTTTTGCATTTAAGTGATAAAAATGAACACCAAAGAAAACGAGATATTTGATGATTTTTTAAGACCGGCAAATATGCTAAGGCTTTATGCTACTGGTGCATTTCCTATGGCTAACGAAAACACGGGTGCAATAGAATGGTTCCTGCCTGAGACACGATGTATAATTCCGCTTAATGATTTTAACATTCCAAGATCAACAAAAAAAGAAATAGAAAAATTAAATTTTGAAATCAGATACAATACAGAACCCGTAACTGTAATTAGAGGATGTGCAAACCGTGATCATACATGGATTTCCGAACGGTTAATTGAAGCTTATAGAAGATTAATTAAACGTGGTCATCTGCATTCTGTTGAAACATGGAAAGATGGAAAACTTGTTGGCGGATTATACGGTGTAACTTTTCGCGGTGCATTTTTTGGTGAATCAATGTTTTCAATTGTTTCGCAAGCCTCCAAAGCTGCTTTAATAAATCTTCTTAATCATCTCAAAGAAAAAGATTTTTCTTTG
>JBDTRQ010000455.1:0-7479 GCA_039931535.1 Ignavibacteriota bacterium | reverse complement strand
CGAAAATGAAATTGCAAACGGAATTAAAATCAAAATTACCAGATTACGCATAAACATTTTAGTCCAAATTTTTATTGATTTAATATAGGAATTTAGATATAATCGAACAATCAACTTAAAAGATTATGAAAACTTACTATACAATTATAATAATTTGCTCATTAACATTAAGTGCATATTCTCAGTACAATCCCGGAGCAAAACAAATCTCACTTTCCAATTCTGATGTTGCCTTGAGCAATGATGTTTTTAGTTTGTTTAATAATCCCGCCGGATTAGCTCAAATGAATTGGCGTGAAGTTGGTGTTTACTATTCCCCTGCTCCATTCGGTTTATCAGAATTAGCAAATGGATACATCGCTTATCACGAACCAACTTCAATTGGCTCTTTTGCTGTTGGCTGAATGAGTTATGGATTTGATCTTTATCGTGAAGCAAAATTTTCTGTTGGATATTCTTATAACTATTCAAATAAGTTTTTTGGCGGATTAACAATTAATTATCAAACTGTTTCAATCCAAAATTATGGAAATGACGGCGCATTGTTTTTTAACATAGGTGGATTAGCATACGTTGCAGATAATTTTAGATTGGGATTTACATTTCAAAATATTAATCGTGCATCTTTTGGAAAAGAAGATGATCAAATTCCCGTTGTTTTTAATACAGGTTTATCTTACGATGCGTCTGATGAATTAACAATAAACATTGCAGTCGAAAAAGATATAAAGTACAAAGCTTCATTTCAGTTTGGAATTAATTACGACATAATTGAAAACTTATCCTTACGAACTGGCTTTTCAAATGAACCTTCAAAATACAGTGCGGGTATTGGAATAAATTTTTCAATGTTCAGTTTAGATTACGCAATGTTCACTCATACTGATTTGGGAATTACACACCAAGCCGGAATTGTTATAAGCTTTGATAGAGAGCTTGATCGGAGTACTTCAATTAGAAAGTTTTTGGGGATAGAATAAATTGAGATTGTTATTTGTTTGTTTGATTGCACTTATTCTAATTTCAATCTCTCCAACTTACGCGCAGTTAGACAGCACATCAATAGTTACTGAAGAAGTTTTGGATAATATTTTAACAGAGCCGAATGAAGAATCAGATTCCGAAGAACTTGTAGAAATTGTTGAAGACCTGATTAGCAATCCAATAGATATTAACACAACCGATGTATTTGAGTTATCAAAACTTCCAAATATGGATCCGCGATCGGCACAGAAAATTATAGAGCACAGACAAAAATTTGGTTACTTCTTTTCTCCAACTGAACTTTTTGCTATTCGTGATTTAGACAAGCAATTAATTGAACGTATTTTGCCTTTTATTAAAACCTCAAAACAAGAAATAACAACTGAACAAATCGAACAAGTTTATAATAGTTCAGAAGCTATTTTCTCAAAGTCAAAATTAAAAATCCGCAGCCGTGCAACAAATGATTTACAAAATCGTGATGGATTTGAAAGCGGTAAATTCTTAGGATCAAAATTAAAAGCGTATAACAGATTTATATATAACTATGATAAAAATTATCAGGCAGGATTTTTAATTGAAAAAGATGCTGGCGAAACATCGTTAACAGATTTCACTTCATTTCATCTGCAAGTTAAAGATGCTGGATTTATAAAAAACTTTGTTGCCGGTGATTATGTTCTAGAGTTTGGACAAGGGCTTGCTTTATGGAGTCCATTCGGTTTCTCAAAAAGTGCAGATGCAGTTTTTCCCGTTAAGAAAAAAGCGCGCTATCTTCGTCCTTATACCAGCGCCGCTGAATATAGATTCTACAGAGGTGCAGCATCAACTTTAAGTTTTAATGATTTTAATTTAACCGCATTTTATTCCAGCAACACATTTGATGCTTCAATTGATTCAGTTACAGGAGAAATTACTTCAGTTGGACAAACAGGTTTTCACCGATTTGAAAGTGAGTTGAATAAAAAAAACTCAGCAAAACAAAAACTGTTTGGCGGCGTAATCGATTATAAATACAACGGCAAGCTTAATTTTGGTTTTATTTATTACAATACAACTTTTGATAAACATTTTGAATCAAATTCGTTATATGATTTAAGCGGTGATAATTTTAATTATATCTCTGCTTATTACGAGATAAATCTTTCAAAAATAAATTTTTTCGGTGAAGCAACTTATGATGGAAAATCTGTTGCATCGATAAATGGAATTCAATTTTCTGCAGATAGAAATTTTATTTTTACTACAGCAATTAGAAATTATCCGCGCAACTATAATAATCTTTTAGGATTTGGATTTAGTGAACGATCAGGTAAAATCAATAACGAAATTGGATTGTATTCCGGTTTCAAATGGAAAACTCCAATTGGCGTTTTGAATCTTTACTATGATATTTTCAAATTTCCATTTCGCACATACGAAAATTCACTTTCTAGTGAAGGCGATGAACTACTTGTTGATTTTGTTTCAATGCTTCTGCCAAAGTTTGAAACACGTTTACGATACAAATATGAAAATAAAGAGGTTACTGAGTTAATTAATATTGATGCTCAAATTGTAAGAAGATTAAAACAAATTGCCAGAACTGAATTTATCTACAACTTATCAAAATATTTGAGACTAAAAACAAGAATCGAATACAATCATTTTTTTATTAAAGATGCTGGAATAAAAGAAAATGGATTTTTACTTTTTCAGGATGTTAGATATTCTGTAAATAAAAATCTAAATCTTTACGGCAGAATTATTTTTTTTCAAACAGATTCATTTAACTCCTCTGTTTATGAATATGAAAACGACTTGCTCGGTGTAATGCCCAATCTTGCAATGTACGGAAAAGGAATTCGTTGGTATGTGATTATAAAATTTAAGCCGCTTCAGTTTATTTCGCTCTCAGCAAAGTATTCAGAAACTTATAAACCGGATGTTACTTCGCTCAGTTCAGGGGATAATGAAATTATCGGAAATCTGGATAATAGGTTTAGTTTGCAAATCGATATAAACTTTTAAATAGGAATGTTGGAGTTTTGGAATGTTGGAAAAATGATACGAATTAAATTTAGAAATCCATTACTCCAAAACTCCATTATTCCACTACTCCAAATTTTACTCATATCTCAATGCTTCAATCGGATCTAGGCTTGAGGCTTTGTAAGCCGGATAAGTTCCGAATATCACTCCAACAGCAATACACATTGATAAACCAATCATAACCCAATCCCATGGTACTGCTAATTGTGCATTAAGAAAACTTCCGGCAATATTTCCGATGCTTACTCCAATTATAATTCCTATCAACCCACCAAGAATGCACAAAATAATTGCTTCAAATAAAAACTGAATTAGTATCCAGGTTTTTCTAGCCCCAAGCGCTTTTCTAATTCCAATTTCGCGAGTTCTTTCGGTAACAGAAACTAACATTATATTCATAATACCCACACCAGCAGCAATCAGTGCGATAAGCGAAATTGCAAGTGCTATTATTTTTATTGGTCCTGTAATTTTATCGGTTTGTTCAATCATAGACTCGTTGCTAAAAATATAAAAATCGTTCGGTTCCCCTGGGCCAACTTTTCTAATCGTACGCATATAACCTGTTGCAGCTTCTATCACATCATTATAATCATCTTTACTTTGAGACATTACGGTTATGTTAACAGAACGCCCATATCTTCCATACATAGATTGCCAGGTAGTGATTGGAACCAAAACATAATTATCACGACTTTGCCCGAACAAAGCTGTTTGAGGTTCAACAATTCCAATAACTCTTAATGGTCTGCCATCAACTCTAATTTCCTGTCCGATAGGATCACTATTTGGAAAAAGTTTATCTTTAATAGGATGAAAGATTAAACACACATTTGCAGAATAATTAATATCATCTTCACGAAAATCTCTTCCTTCATCAACGTTCCAATCATTAGTTCTCATAGCATCTGTATTAATGCCTGCCACACCAATATTAGGATTAGTTTCTTTGTTTTGATATTTAACTACAATTCCAAACTGCCATTGTTCAACACCAACGTATTTTGCTTGCTTTAATAATGCATTTAATCTAACTGCATCTTCAATTGTTAAATCTTTTCTGTTTCGATCATTCATTCTTGGTCCGCCGCCAAAAACATTATCATTCTTTTGAATCTGAAAAGTATTTTTGCCGAGAGAAGAAAGTCCTTCATCAATACTATTTTGAAGCATAGTAAGAATTGTCATAATCACAATTATTGAAAAAATTCCAACAACCACACCAAGTATTGTTAGAGCTGTTCTCAATCTATTACTCTTTAATGATTGAAGAGAGATTGCTAATATTTGATTAATCTTCATTCTAAAACCTTTATAAAATATCCTGCCTTACTTAAAAAGGAATGTTGGAATATTGGAGTAATGGAATTATAATATTTCATTGTATCCTGTTTCCGGTTCGTGTATTTTTTGATCCCACGAACCATCTTGCTGTTTGGATTGTAACGATTTTATTAAAGCAAGAAGTTTGTTTTCTACTTCATAATGATTTTTATCAAAATCTTCAAACTGAGATGCTGTTATTAACTCAACTTCCTTTAATCCAATTATTCTTGTTAATGATTCAGCACAAGAGCCTAAAGCAATATTCAAAAAATATAAATATTCATTAATAGATTTACGTCCATAGCCTTCAGCGATATTGGATGAAGTAGATTGAATTGCATTTACTAATTGTGATTTTAATTTGAAATCAAAATTTGGAATTCCATTTAACGGCTTGTAAGTAGATTTGAACAAGTCCATTGCATTGTTCCAAACTTCTAATTTCATATAACCACGATTCAAGTTTCTACGAACAGTATATTCTTTCATTTCTGTATTCCATTATTCCAAAATTTCATTTTTTATACTCCATTTATCCATCATTCCATTACTCCACTATTCCACCTTATTCATACCTCAACGCATCTACAGGATCCATTTTGGCTGCTGTATATGCGGGTGCTAAACCAGAAACAATTCCCGTTAGTAGTGAAATTAAAATTGCAATAATAACAACATCATATTGTACTGATGTTGGAAAGAATTGATTTAGCATAAAACTTAAAAGTATTGCTATAATAAGTCCGATGATTCCGCCGATTAAACATATTACCGAAGACTCTAATAAAAATTGTGTAAGTATTGTTCTGCGTGTTGCGCCGATAGCTTTTCTTAATCCGATTTCGCGTGTTCTTTCTTTTACAGATACAAACATTATATTCATTATTCCGATTGCACCTACAAACAGTGATAAGCCGGTAATAAATAATCCGGCAATTTTAATTACAATTGTTATCGAATCTAAGAAACTTGTTAAACCTTCCTGCTGATTAATTGTAAAATCATTTGGCTGATTATGTGCAAGACCTCTTATCTTTCGCATAATACCTTCGGCTTCGGCTTTTGTATCATCTAATTTTTCCGGACTTGCAGCACGAACATTTATTGTAACAGAATTAAAGTGTCTGGAAACAAAACTTTTAAATATTGTACCGATAGGAACAAACACTTGATTATCAGGATTAAAAGCTCCAAGCATCGTGCTTCCCTGCTCAGTTAAAACACCAACAACTTTAAAGTTTACCGGTCCAATTTTAATTGTTTTATCAAGTGCATCACTTCTCGGAAATAATTTGTTACTTATTTCACTGCCAAGTACCACCACATTACGAGATCCGTTAGCTTCAATCTCAGAATAAAATCTACCGGAAGCAAAATCAAAATTTGTTGTTTTTACATAATCAGAATTTGATCCTGTTAGAAAAACATTTTCGACTTTTCTATCACCAATTTTAATAGTTTGAACTGAATTTGTTACAGGCGCAATTGCAAGCGGCAGTTTAGCTAAATCTTTAAATCTATGATAATCTTCCATATCAATATTTCTTCGGTTTCGTATTCTCCACCATTCTTGATTAGAGAACCATGCATATTTATCAATGTACAAAACATCTGAGCCGAGCGCGCTTACACCATTTTTTAATGAATTATCAATTCCCTTAATAGCGGTTGACATTAGTACAACGGCAGTTACACCGATAATAATTCCCAGCATTGTTAGTGCAGCACGAATTTTATTAGCTCTAATCGCTCGCCAGGCAATTGATAAACCTTCGCTAAGTTCTAAAAATATTGATGACATAAATTAAACCTTCTTATGTAACTCAGTCCACCAAAGCGGATTATTCTGAGTTATGTAAATTTTAATTAAGCAACAGACTGAAGTCTGTTTTACGTGAAAGATGCTTTTGTTTTTGGTATATATCTTTTTTCAACAACTTCATCTTTTTCAACTAATCCATCTTTTAATCTTAAAATTCTTAATGCGTGTTCAGCTATATATTCCTCGTGAGTAACAAGAATAACAGTATTTCCCTTTTCGTGAATTTCAAGAAACAACGCCATAATTTCTTCACCAGTTTTGGAATCAAGATTTCCTGTTGGTTCATCTGCAAGAATAATTGCAGGGTTTGTAACCAACGCTCTTGCAATTGCAACTCTTTGTCTCTGTCCGCCGGATAGTTCATTTGGTTTGTGATGCATACGATCACCAAGACCAACATCAATAAGAGTCTGCTTTGCCCTTTCTTTTCTTTCAGATGATGATACTCCTGCATAGATTAATGGAAGTTCAACATTATGAACTGCATCTGATCTAGCAAGAAGATTAAAAGTTTGGAATACAAATCCGATTTCTTTGTTTCTGATTCTTGCTAACTCATTGTCTGTCATCTCACTTACGCTTGAACCTTTAAAATCATAAATTCCAGAAGTTGGTGTATCAAGACAGCCAAGCATATTCATCAAAGTAGATTTACCTGAACCAGATGGACCCATAATTGCAACGTACTCATTCTTATCAATCTTTAATGACACATCGCGTAAAGCATGCACTTCTTCGGTACCAACCTGATAAACTTTAGCAATATGTTCTATGTTAATTATATTCATTATTGTTTACCGTATTTACTTTTTAGTAGTGTTGGAATGTTTATCTTCAACTCTTACTTGCAAGCCATCGTTAAGTTCGCGTGATATTGCTTTGTAACTTCCCGAGACAACTTCTTCACCGACCTCTAATCCTTTTGTGATTGCAATGTAATTATCATCACTTAAGCCGGTTTCAACATTAACCATTTTCGCTTTACCATTTTTCACAATGAACACAACTTCATCCACTTTATTTATTTTTTCTTTTTTAACTTCTTTAACCTGCTGGAATTCATCGCCGCCTTCACCTTCTTTCATTTCTCCATCTGTTGGTCCACCTGTTCTTGTAGTAACACTTTGTATTGGAACACTTAGAATATTTGCAATAGTTTCAGTTTGTATATCAGATGTGCAACTCATTCCTGGTCTTAACTCATTTTTTGGATCGATAAGTTTTATTTTTACTTCAAAGTTTACAACCTCATTCTGTGTTCCCAAACCACTTGTGTTTGCGCTGTTACCAATTTCGGAAACGATACCAATAAATAC
>JBDTRQ010000454.1:0-1981 GCA_039931535.1 Ignavibacteriota bacterium | reverse complement strand
GACTTGATGTTCGCTCATATTACTTTCCTTTTTTAGAATTTAAAGTTAATTGGAAATTCATATTCTGTTTTATCTGTTGATGGAGATTTAAAATAAACTTTTCCATAACCAGTAGCATCGGTAGGGATTACTATTTCTGGTTTTGAAAAATTAAAATCAATATACTTAATATTATTCGGGTACAATGTTAAAGAAGCTCTTCCGTTGCACTTTGCATCAACAGAAACCGCAGAAGGGAAGTAAGTTATTTCATTAACACTTAAATTTGCATTTAGTTCTTTACTCGCAAAGGCTGGTATTAATTCTAAAACATATCTCACACTATCAATCCCAGCAGGAAAATCAACCGTAATACTTCCGGTTCTATAAGACAATCCTCCTTTGCTCACGGCTTTACCATTTACATCTAAAATCTGGAAAGCAAAATCTGTAGTTTTTATAAAATCTTCTTTGCTTAAAGTAATATTAAATTCTTTTGAGCCTTCGGATTTATAAATTGTAAACGGCATTTTATAAGTGTCGTTTCCATCAACAAACAAATTATAGTCGCGTTGATAACCGAGCATTTCAGCATTGATGTTATATGTTTGAGATTCGTTAAAGTAATTAACTAACTCAATTCGTTTATCGTTTTCGGAAATTACTTTTGAATCAACAGTTTGGATTGATAAAAACTCAACACCCAGATTATAAGTTGACGAATCGGTTGCTAAGAAATATCCATTGACGTCCAGTTCATAAATTCCTGGTTCAACATCATAGTAGTAGTTTTCCACTTTCTCATCATTGGTAACAGAATAAAGTAATCTGGAAACATCAAATTTAATTCCATCATTATTATAAAGATAATAATTACAGCGAGCATATTTGCTTGAGGATGCATCTCTGCTCAACGTAACTTTCATACTATTTTGACCGGCAGGTATTTTAATAAAATATCTTTTTATCATTCCTTGCTGTACTATTTGATCTCTCCAGTTCATTTGATAATTGTTGGAGGAATTAAATTCGTATGGAATTACCAGTGTTGCAAGCATATCAAATTCTGGAGTTTTACTTGCATCATCGCGAGAAGCAATAATTTTAGCAGTGTAAATACCCGGTTGTTTAGTTTTAGATTTGTCAATTTTAACATTAACCATCGCGGATTGATCATTTCTTATATAGATCTTTTTTTGAACAAGACTAAGCCAATCAGCATCGCACTTTAAATTGTAAACTCTATAAAACTTATCAGAGTTTATAGAATTATCTCTTTTAACGTTATATGAAAAAACTTCATCGCCGGTTAAGAAAGAACCATCACGAAGATATAGATTTCTGGATTTGTTATCAGGTTGATTTGGAGCAAATGAAGAGATAGTATAGGTCTCAAACTTTTTGAGTTCACCACTTTTTATATACTTTTTCAAAAGCTCATAAGCATTTGGCACATTAATAAAACCAGCACCTTCATCGAGCACAGAATACTGAGCCCAATGAGTAGCAGATTCACGCAATACCTTGAACAATAATTGCGATGGAATTTTTACATCAGGAAATTCCTTTTGTGCTGCACTTAATAGTAAAGCCATTACACCTGAGGAATAAGGGCATGACATGCTTGTCCCCCATTTTCTGTCACCATTATCAAAATTAGGAACAGTTGAAGTAGCAGCGCCAGGTGATACAACATCTGGTTTACTAACTTCGCCACCTCGTGAACTAAAATGGAGTATAATATCATAAGGCAAAGTGCAGCCGTAGTCATCACGAGCCACATCTTTTGTTAGTACTGCGCCGGATGAAAATGCATAACTACTTGAAGATGGTAATCCTGTGGATGAAATTCCAGGGCCTTCATTTCCATTGCTTGTACTTACATATAGGTAAGGATTTTTCTTAAGAAGGTCAGCAAGAAAATCTTCAATCTCAGATCTTGCTTCAATTTCACTTCCAATACCAAAACTCATACTTACAATGCACGGAACTTTCATTTCTT
>JBDTRQ010000453.1:0-6764 GCA_039931535.1 Ignavibacteriota bacterium | reverse complement strand
AGGAGAATTTTTATATGGTTCCATTTTACTTTGCAGCCAAACTTTTTCTGCTGGATTTTGAATGTGCATGTATTCCACACCAATTTTTTCGCAGTAAGTTTTGTGAAGAATGTTCATAACCTCGCGTAGAGTTGCTGTTTTTAGAGCTCCAAATCCACCAGTAATAAAATTTCTATCCAAATCCCATAAAGTTAAATTAAAAGATGATGGATCAAGCTCAGGATGATAAACTGCACGAGTTCCAAGCGGATCAAGATCAGAAAGCAAATGCCCGCGCACTCTGTACATATTAATTAACTGTAAAACTTTTGCTTGTTTAACAATCTCATCAGTACTTGCAGATTTATCAAATCCGCCAGGCTGGTAGTCGGTTTCCCATTGAAGCGGCAGTGAAGGAACTTTTAATTCTTGAAATATCTCTTCATAAAATCCATCTTTACCCAAAAGCAACTCGTTTATCTCATGCAAAAACATTCCGGATTCCGCACCCTGAATTATTCTGTGATCGTAAGTGCTGGCAATGTTCATAACCTTGCTAATTCCAAGAGATGAAATTGTTGATTGTGACATAGCCTGATATTCTGCATTGTACTGAATTGCTCCGATTGCAATTATAGCGCCTTGTCCAAGCATCAATCTTGCGATTGAAGAAACTGTACCGATTGTGCCCGGATTTGTTAAAGTAATTGTTGTTCCCATAAATTCAGATGGATCAATTGTACCTTTTCTGGTTTTTTCAACAATGTCTTCATACGCTTTCCAGAATTCTTTAAAACTTAAATTGTTTGCTGATTTAATATTCGGAACAAGTAGTGAATGACTTCCATCTTTTTTTTCAATGTCAATTGCTAATCCAAGATTAATATTTTTGCGTAAAATTATATTTGGTTTTCCATCAATAATTGTAAACCCATGGTTCATTACTTGAATTTTAGAAATAGCTTTTAAGATCGCCCAGCTTATAATATGAGTGAAAGAAATTTTGCCTTCATTTTTTTTCTTTAAATGATTGTTAATCAGGATTCGATTTTCTTCAAGCAGCTTTACAGCAATTGTTCGTTGTGATGTCGCAACCGGAACACTTAGGCTTGCAGTCATATTATCTAAAATTCTTTGAGCGCTTCCGGCAATAACTTTTAATTCATCACCTTTGCTGGGTTTTGGCATTTCAATATTTTTTGGAAGAGTTAAAAATGATGAACTTTCGTGTGTACCATTTGGCTGATTTTTATTTTCAACATTTCCAAAAAAGCTTTGCCACTGATCGGGAACAGTTTCCGGTTTTTGTTCATATTGTTTATAGAGTGATTCTACGAACCATGTATTTGCTCCAAATTTTTCCAACTCTTCTTTTTCTCTTTTAGATAATTTTTCAGTTTTCATTTTTATAGAATAATATTTTGTTTAGAAGTATTAATAACTTTAATTTTCACTCCGTTACTTTATAGAGCGGAGATTATTTTTATTTTTAGTTAATCAGATTTAGTGCTTAAAATATAAGACTTTAAAACAAAAAACCTATGCAAGAAAACAACGATTTAAGAAATATGCGCCTAAGTTATGAGCAAGATCAACTTAGTGAAACAAACATTGATAAAAATCCATTTATTCAATTCAATTTTTGGTTTGATCAGGTTGTAAAATCTAAAATTGTTGAACCAAATGCGATGACAATTGCAACCGCAACAAAAACCGGAATTCCATCTGCACGAGTTGTACTACTAAAAAGTTTTGATGAAACAGGGTTTATTTTTTTTACAAATTACGGAAGCAGAAAGGGGAAGGAACTTTTAGAAAATCCATTTGCCTCTTTACTTTTTTGGTGGAAAGAATTTCAAAGACAAGTTAGGATTGAAGGTAAGATTGAAAAGATTAGTCGAAATGAATCAGAACAGTATTTTAATTTGCGCCCTTTAAAAAGTAGATACGGTGCATTAGCATCAAATCAAAGTGAAGTTGTTTCAGGAAGAGAAGTTTTAGAAAATAAGTTTTCTGAATTAGAAAAAAAATTTGGAAAAAATCCACCAACTCCTGAAAATTGGGGTGGTTATAAATTGATTCCAAATAAGTTTGAATTTTGGCAGGGCAGGCAAGATAGATTGCACGATAGAATTTGTTATGAAAAAGTAAATGATGATTGGAAGATTTTTAGGTTGCAGCCTTAAGAAATATTATCTCATTATTCTTTCTTCTAGTATCTTTTGAATATCTCTTCTACCATCAAGTATAAATTGTATATGAACTTCTTTTTTTACTATCCGATAAATTATTCTATAATATCCTAAATTAACTTCAAGAAAATCCTGACTAATAAAATCATTAAGCTCAGGAACTTGATGCCCACGCTCTGCAAAATGTTCAAGTTCAAAACATTTGATTTTTAATCTTTCACTTAGGTTTATAGCACTTGATTTAGAATCATTGAAGAATAAGTAACTATATATTTCAAACAAGTCATCGAGAGAATCTTGGCTAAGTATAACCTTAAATTTCACTCTGTTCCTTCTTGAACTTGTCAATCTTTTTTTGCAAATCACTAAATGCTTTTTTAATTGGCTTAGATCTACCTTCCTTAATTGATTTAGTACTAAGTGCAAGTAATTTAAGCATGGCTATAGTATCCTGTTGCTTTTCATAGACTTTTATATCTTGCAAAACAGCTTTTGCTTCGCCGTTAAGAGTTATTATTACAGTGCCGTAGTTTTCAGAAATTTCTCTAATAACTTCTGAGGCATGTGTCTTTAAATAACTAATTGGTTTTATAGATTCACTAAGTTTCATATTAATTCCTTAAATAATTTTGACCAAAATATAGACCTTTAAGTAGTCGAAGTCAATGAATTAAATAAAGTTACTTAATCAATAGCATGTTTCTGATCATTTTGGAATTATTACCACTTTGAGTTTTTATTTCTAAGGTATAAAAATAAATTCCCTCTGCCAGTTTATTTGTATCGAAGTTGACTTGGAATGAACCAGCTTGCAAATCACCATCTACTAATACAGCTATAATTGTATCATAGCTATTTTCTACAGTTAGTTTTACATGTGAAGGTTCTGGGATTGAATATTGAATTGTAGTGGAAGGATCATCGAGAATTGATGAATTGCATCCAAAAATAAAAGCTGCTAAAAATATTAATAAATATATTTTCATTTTTATTCCTTAACTTTTCTTTAAAAATTATAACCTAATCCAATAGTAAAATTGGCTGTTAAAAAATGCTGATTGTAATTACTTAAATCTCTTAATCCTTTATCGTAAAGCAAACCATATAAATATCTGAATTTTAAACTACCTATTAAAAATAAATACTGTTCATCATCTGTTAATGGATACTTAACATCAATTGAACTATTTAATCCTATCGCAAATGATGCTAATCTATCAATAAAATCATATCGATCTATAGCATAAGCACGATTAATAAACGAAAATGATGGACCAAAACCATAAGAAAAATAATTATCAATATCACCTTTCAAGGATAGATCAAAATTATGTAATGATAACGCAACATCTGAATAAAAAAATCTATTTGGAATTGGATCTGGACTAGGATCATAGAATTCAAATTCTAAAATATTATCAAAGCTAGAATAGATATATGAATAATCTACTTTAATATCACATCCATATAAATCTTTCTTTTCATAACTGACTTCAAAACCATAATTAAGTAAATAATTTTTATCACCCATCACTTTTAAAGAATTTTCAGAATTGTAGAGATAAAGTCCTATTGCTGGTTTAACTGTAATTTGATTTTGAGAAAATGAAGAGGAAATAAGAAGGAATACGAAAAGTAAAATTGAAACTATGTAAATCTTCCCTGACATTTTGTTTCCCTTAATTAATTTTCTGTAAAACGATAATGAAAATTAAAAGTCTAATCATTGTAATCAAATAGCTTATTAAAATTAAAACCTAAACTTAGTTTTTAAATAATCTGAACTTGCAAAGACTGTTCGAGCGGCAATTGCTGTAATAATTATAACTCCGCCAACTATCGCCCAATAGCTTGGCATTTCACCGTATCCAATTAAAACCCAAATTGGATTTAACACAGGTTCAAACATAGAAATTATTGAAGCTTCAACCGCAAGTATCCGTTTTAATCCATAGCTAAACAGTGCATACGCAAAAGCTATTTGAAAAACTCCCAGAAATGTTACCATCCAAATATCATCGAATGACATCGGTTTCATATCAAACAAAAAAGGCAAACAAATAATTGAAACAAAAATATTTCCGTAAAAGATTGAGCTTTGTTGATATTGTTGTTCGTTTTTTCGCATTCCCAAAAAGAAAGCGGCAAAACAAATTCCTGCAAACAGCGCAACTAAATTTCCAATAAAATGTCCGGGAGAAAGTTCCCCGAGGAAAAAGAAAATCATCCCTATAAAACAAACTGCAATTGTAATTACATTAATTTTTTCCTGTTTGGTTTTATTAATGATTGGTTCAAAAATTAAAACGTAAATTGGTGCGGTTGATTGAAGGAATATTGCATTTGCCGCAGTGGTTGTTTTTGTGGCTATAACAAATGTAATTAGTACAGCCGCGTAAAAAGCAGCGTTTAAAAAAGTAAATCCGTTTACCACGAATAATTTTTTACGAAATAGAATGCCAAAAACTACTGCTGCAATTATGCATCTGAAAAAAGAAAGCTGCATTGAATTGAGTGAGATAAGCTTTATTAAAAGTCCACCGGAGCTCCATAGAATTGCTGTTACAAAAACAGCTAGAAATCCTTTATTATGTTCTGATAGATTATTCATTGTAAATTTGTTTAGTGAAAATTTGTATAACCTGCCACCCTTAGGCGGATTAGTTGCTAAATTTTGTAACGAATTATAACAAATTTAGCACGAATTTTACTCGAACTATAATTAAATTGCATTAAAAATTTTTAACAAAAATAAATTTGCTATGGAAGATAACTCGGAAATTGTTGAAGCTCTTTATCAATTATTTGATAATGCTAAAAACCAATATGGTGATGCAATTGAAAATTATTGGTTTAACGATAGCGAAGATTGTCCAGCTTGTAGCAAAAGGATTGATGCATTTAAGTTTGGAGAAAAATCTGCGTTGTCTTTAAACGCATTTATATATCGTGATATGAATACCTTGATTGCGTATTTACTTTGCGGAAAATGTGCAAAAGAAATATTTAGAAAGAGTAAACAATCTAAGTCAATTTATAAAATTCTTGAAGATAATCTAAAGCTTAATTATACTGAGTTTATAAAGCACTCTGCTTCTTAAATTGATTAAAACTAAAACCAATTTTTAGAAAATTACTAATTGAAATATCTTTACAATCCACCAGCAATCTTAAAAAAAATCTTTAACGATTTTTATTGGAGCACAACTAACAACAAAGTACTTCTTACTTTTGATGATGGACCAAATCCTGAAACAACGGAGATAATCTTAAAAAAACTTTCCGATGAAAAGATTAAAGCTTTATTTTTTTGTGTAGGTGAAAATATTCAAAAATATCCGGAACTTGTTCAGTCGATTTTAAGTGAAGGACATTCAATTGGAAACCATACATTAAATCATAAAATATTAAGTAAAATTTCTAATCAAAAAAAAGATTTTCAAATTTCATTTTTCAATTCGATATTTAAAGAAAAATTTAACTTGGATGTAAAATATTTTCGTCCGCCGCACGGTAAGTTTCAATTATCCACTTCAAGTTTGATGGAAAAACATAATTTAAAAAATGTAATGTGGTCTTTGCTTACTTATGATTATAAAAATGATTTATCAATCGTTAAATTTGCTGCACAAAAATATTTAAAAAATAATTCGATCATAGTTTTGCACGATAGCAATAAATCAAAAAATATTATTTCGGATTCAATCAGTTTTATTGCTGATGAAGTAAGAAAACAAAATTATCAGTTTGGCGGGGCAGATGAATGTTTGAACTGATTTTTCTTTTTATAATGATTGGGTATTCTGTACAGCTTTTCTTTTTTATAATTGGAGCAAAAAAGAAATTCCCCAAAATATCGGATGATAAACTTCCAACTTCTACAATTATTGTTGCCGCAAGAAATGAAGAAAATAATATTCTCCGTACGCTTCAATCGCTTGATAAGCTTGAATATCCCGAAGGCAAACTTCAGATAATGATTGTTGATGACCAATCAACTGATGAAACAGGAAAAATCATCGATGAGTTTATCAAAAACAAAAATAGATTTTTAAAAATCACAACTGAAGAACATCACACAAAATTAATTGGTAAAATGCGTGCGCTTGCTTATGCAATTAAGGAAGCAACAGGAGAAATTATTTTAACCACCGATGCTGATTGCGAAGTAAAACCACAATGGGTAAAAACGATGTGCTCTCATTATTTTGATGATGTTGCAATCGTTGCCGGAGTTACAACTCAAACTACGGAAAAATGGTTTTACGGAATGCAGGCATTGGATTTTGTTTATCTGCTGACTGCTGGTTCTGGTTGTACAAATTTAAATTATCCGATTTCGTGTATCGGAAACAACATGTCTTTTCGTAAATCTGCTTACGATGAAGTTGGCGGATATGAAAAACTGCCGCATAGTGTAACCGAAGATTTTACTTTGATGAACGCTATTTATAATCTAAAAAAATATAAAGTGATTTTTCCAATTGAAACTGAATCACTTGTTACATCGATTCCGTGCACAACTTTTAAGAGTTTAGTGCGCCAAAAAAAACGCTGGGGTGTTGGCGGACTTGGAGTTCCGTTTCGTGGTTT
>JBDTRQ010000452.1:0-3916 GCA_039931535.1 Ignavibacteriota bacterium | reverse complement strand
TGCGATATTGATTAGCCGAAGCAATCTCTACTTTATTATTTGAGATTGCTTCTCCCGATATTATCGAGATCGAGATCGCAATAACAATCAATAATTATTCTTCAGCTTTAAACTCAATCTTTTTCTCATTCGGTCTAATCATATCATACTTTTCGCGAGCAATTTTTTCGATCTTTGCGGGCACATTTCTTTTCAGTGAATCAATTTCGGCTTCAAGATTTCTGTTTTCTTCTTCAAGCTGTGTAATTCGCGTGTTCAAATCATCAAGTTCACTTTTAACCTTAGCATACTTTACTACACCATAGTTATTAAAAACAAGGTACAAGGTTCCAATCACAACAACAGCGGCAATTATATAGAAACGTGTTTTTTTCTTTTCAACAAATTTCATTTTAAACTTAGCGTAATAATTTTTTCTACAAGCTGCTCAAAAGAAATTCCAACAGCTTTTGCCATTTTAGGAACAAGACTTAAAGATGTCATTCCCGGTAAAGTATTTACTTCTAAAACGTAAGCTTTATTTTCCGGACTCAAACGAAAATCAACACGAGCATAAACTTCACATCGTAAAGACTTACAAGCCTGTACAGCAATTTCCTGTAATTCTTTTGCAACTTCATCAGGAATTTCAGCCGGTACAATGTATTCACTCATTCCTGAAGTGTATTTACATTCGTAATCATAAATGCCATGCTTTGGTCTAATTTCCAAAACAGGCAATGCGGTATCATCAATAACAGCAACCGTTAATTCTCGACCCGGAATATATTCTTCAACTAAAATTCTATCTGAATATTCAAATGCATTCCTGATTGCTTCAGTTAGCTGATCTGAAGATTTACAGATTGTTAATCCAACTGTTGAACCCTGATCATTTGGTTTTACAACCGCAGGATAACCAAATTGTTTTTCAATTTTATTATTAATTTCCTCAGTTGTGTGTTTACCATTTTTAAAATGAAAATATTCTGGTGTGGGAACAAGATATTCTTCAAAAAGAATTTTAGACATAATCTTATCCATTGCAATTGCGCTGGATAAAACTTTTGAGCCAGTGTATTTAATTCCTTTTAGTTCTAATAGTAATTGGATTGTTCCATCTTCACCATATTTTCCATGAAGTGCAAGGAAGGCAACATCTATTTGTTCTGCAGAAATAAGATTAACCGCATCAAGATAATTCTCATTTGAAATTTCTGTGTAATCTTGTTCAGAAAAATATTCTTCAATTTCCAAAGGCTGATTAATTCCATAAGCTGGATCAAGCATAATAACTTCATATCCAAGGTTTATTAATGCTTGGTAAACCGATTTACCAGTAGATTTTGAAACTTCTCTTTCCGGTGATGTGCCGCCGAGAAGTAAAAGTACTTTTAGTTTATTTTCCATTGTTATTTTCTTCCGAGAACTTTCGTAGAACAGACTTTAGTCTGTTTTATAAATTTCAAAATAGTTTTAGAAATCACAGACTGAAGTCTGTGCTACGGATTAAATATTCCTTTTATCCGGAATTATTCCATAAGTCTTTTCCGAGATCTTTAGAATATCATTTATATTTTTTTTTGATAATTCTTTTGGTTTTCCAATCAATCTTGCTAATAAAATTATCTTTGCAGCATGCTCAAGTTTTTCCATTTTGAAATATGCATCATCCAAAGTTCTGCCAAGTGTTACAGCACCATGATTTTGCAGCAGTATTGCCCACGAGTAATTTATGTAAGGTTCTAAGCTTTTCGGAACTAAATCTGTTGATGGTGTTGCATATTTACAAAGCGGCACTTTATCAATTGTTAAAAAAACTTCAGGTAAAAAATGTTTATCCAAACCTTCGCCAATCAATGCAAAAGCAGTTGCATAAGTTGGATGACAGTGAACAACTGCATTTACTTCCTTTCTTTTTTGATATGCCAAAAGATGAATTTTATTTTCAGTGGAAGTTTTTTGTTTGGCAGATAAAACATTTCCAGCTAAATCAATTTCAACAATGTCTTTTTCTTTTACATCGCCCTTGCATATTCCGGAACGAGTAATTAAGACAGTGTTTTTTAATGTTCTGCATGAAATGTTTCCATCGTAAGCGGCAACAAATCCTTTAGCATAAACTTTATGACATATCTCAACTAATTTTTTCTTATCAGACATTTCTGCTCTAACTCTTCCATAAGTTTTAAATTAACCAAGCCGTCTTCCCCGGTTGCATGTGGAGTTTCATTTTTTAAAAATGATTTTTGTATAGATTTTAAAACATACACCATTTTGTTTCCGCGCTTGCGAAAGCTTTTTCGAGTTTCATCTTCCAATAAAATTGTGAGTTTTGGTGCTAACAATTTTTTGCCGATAAGATTATCAATTGCAATTGCACCTTTATGACAAAGAATTTCAATTCTGTTAAAAGCTTTTTTGTTATTGTAAGAAACATTAAAAGTTCCATAGCCGCTTTTAATAAATTTAACAGTTCCCAAAGCAAAGTCATCAACCTCACTTTGATAGATTAAGTTTCCAACGACACCATGAATTGTCTCAACTTCACCGCCAAAATACCTAAGCAGATCAATCATGTGGGTACCAATATCACGCAAAGCACCGCCGCCGCTCAATTCTTTTTTAAATCTAAAATTATTATCAGGCGGAAAATCAATATTAAAGTGAACATCAATCGAAACAAGTTTACCAAGTTTTTGATCAACAAGTAATTCCTTCGCCTTTATCACAAGCGGATGGAAACGATGTGTGTAATTTACAGCAAGCAGCACATTATTCTCTTTGCAAACATTTAACATCTCTTCTGCTTGTTTAGAAGTTAAAGCAAGTGGCTTTTCACAAAGAATATTTTTACCCGCTTTTGCAGCTTTAATCACCTGTTCATAATGAAATGAGTTAGCGCTTGAAACAAATACCGCTTCAATATCTGATTTTAAAAACTCATCATAATTATCAAAGGAATTTTGTACACCAAATTTTTCACCAAGAGTTTTTGCACGGTTTTTATCTCTGCTGTAAAGTGAAACAACTGTACTTTTTCTTGTTAATCTAACCGCAGGCAAAAAAGAATTTTCTGCAAACCTGCCGCAGCCAGCAACACCCCATTTAAGTTTTTTACCTTTGTGAATTTTTTCAACCATAAGATTACAACTTTAATCTTTCCATCAACTTTACAATTGGTTTAGAGTTTTGCATAATATAAAAATGTACGCTTGGAACATTTTTATTTAAAAGTTCTTCAACTTGTTTTTCAGCCCATTCAATTCCTATATCAGTAATGTGTTCCGGTTTTGCAGCCATTACCTCATCAGCTAAACAATCGGGAATATTTATATAAAAATTCTTTGGTACTGATGTTAAATGTGCGCGTGATGTTAATAATTTTAAACCAGGAATTATTGGTACCTTGATTCCGATTTCTCTGCACTGTTCAACAAATTTAAAATAGTACTTGTTGTCATAGAACATTTGGGTAACAACGTAATCAGCGCCGGCATCAACTTTTTCTTTAACAAACTTTACATCAGTTTTAAGATTTGGTGCTTCAAAATGTTTTTCGGGATAGCCGCTGACTCCTACACAAAAATCGGTTGGTCGTGCATCAAGTAAACTATCTTCCAAATACTTACCGCGATTCATATTCATAATCTGGTTCACTAACTCTGAGGCAAAACGATTTTTACTTTTACCTTCGGGAATTGGTTTTTCGTAACCTGAATCATCGCCGCGAATTGCAAGCACATTTTGGATTTGCAAATAATCTAATTCTATTAAAAAGTCTTCAGTCTCTTCCCGCGTAAAACCTTTTGTAAGAACGTGCGGCACAGCATCAATGTTGTACTTGTTTTGGATGAGAGCGCAAATTCCAAGCGTGCCCGGTCTTTTACGTTTTACTTTTTTCCTCTTCCTCTTCCTCTTATCAAGATACCGATGG
>JBDTRQ010000451.1:0-9398 GCA_039931535.1 Ignavibacteriota bacterium | reverse complement strand
TCTTTTATAAAACAATACAAAACAGGCATTACTCTTGCCGCAGTTTCTTTTCTTGTTGGTACGTTATTGTTTGTATTCTCAAAATTTGAAATCTGGAATTTTGGAACTGTGTTAATACCATCAGTGCTAATAATTATTGGATTGAGTTTATTGATTTCAAATTTGCTGACAAGATTAAATAGTATTTCCATTTTGTTTTCGGCGCTAAGTTTATTTGCTGGTGTTTGGCTTTTAATTATGCGTGGAACAGCGACGGTAGATTTATATTTATCTGCTGTTTTTGAAATAGCTAAAAGTTATTGGATTATAATTTTGTTTTTAGCGGGAATAGTTTTTTTAACGACAAGAAATTTTAAGAAGAAAAATATTGATTAGTACTAATTTCTTGTTCATCGTACAATGAAGAAGAAACTTTGTTCTTTAAATCTCTAACTTCATTTTTAAGTCCGTTAATATCAGAGCTAAACTTAAAAAATGAAAAGATAAGCAGTGCAAGTAATACTGCAATTACTATGTAGGAGATTAAAAGTCCCCGTGTAGTTTTTCTTTCAGTTTCTTCAAAGTGAAACTTTAGAGTGTCAAAATCCTGTTCAATTGCTTTGAACATTTTTTCAGCAACACTACGTTTATTAAAATCAACTAATTTACTTTCATCTTCATTATCTTTAGTCTCTTCAACAACAGGCTTGTGTTCTTCTTCAATAACTTCAGTCGCTTCGCTTTCAGGCTTATTTTTTAAAGTTTCTTCATTAACAATAGTCTCTGGAACCAGTGGCAATGGAATTTCCGGCTGATCTGATACTTCATTAATTTCAACTTCTTCAACCTGCGGATATTCAATTTGGCTTTCATCAACAAGATTATCAAACGGGGATTCTATTGGCTCAGGTTCTTTTATATTGTTTTCGGGTACTTCAGTCGCTTCAGGTTTACTTTCTGCAACCTCTTCATCAACACCAAGCTCTGAAACCAGTGGTAACAATATTTTCGGCTGGGCTAATACTTCACTAATTTCAACTTCTTCAACCTGTGGATATTCAATTTGGCTTTCATCAACAAGATTATCAAACGGCGATTCTATTTGCTCAGGTTCTTTTATATTGTTTTCGGATACTTCAGTCGGTTCAAAACCCGGCAAAGTTACTTCATCTAAATTAAATGTGATTTCATCTGGGTTTAATTCTGATACCAGATTATCTTCCACAACAGTTGGTTCTTCTGTTTCAATTTCAATTGGCGGTTCAACAATTGGTTCATCTATGTTTGTAAATTCATTAACACTTTCATCAACATCTTCCTCAATCTCAAACTTATCTTCATCAATAATCTTACTTGCACGAAGCTGCTCGCTTAGTTTGATTAGCTTTAGTGCAACGCGATCTTTAAGCGCTGGATCAGGCAATTCCAATTGCAATGCAAGAGGTAAAAGAGATGCAACATGTTGAAATTTGCCTAATTCATCCCAGGGAAACAAATGCCCGGCATCAATAAATTCTTGAAAGCCTTCATTCTCATCGGCATCAAGACAGCCAAGCGCTTTTGCTTGAAGTAATCCAATAACTTTTTGTTCATCAATCATTGGAGATCCTCTTTTGCAAGATTTTCTTTAACACTATTTAGCGCGACTCTTATTTTTGATTTAACAGTTAACAAAGGAATATTTAGTTTGCTTGCTATTTCGGATTCGGTTAATCCATCGTAGTAAGCTAAAGATAAAACATATTGTTGTGCTTCGGTTAAGTTGTGTACTGCGCCGTATATTTTTTCTCTGCCGCTAAATGTTTTATCTAAATTGCCTGCTGGGATAATAGATGAGAGGTTTGGAATAATAACGAAATTTTCGTATTCGTCGGTGTACTCTTCAGTAATTAAAGATTTTTCACGTCTAACAAAATCTAAAGATTTGTTTCTAGTAAGTGTTATCAACCAGGAAAAAAGATTGCCGGAGTTGATATCAAACATTGAACTTTTTTGCCATATTATAACAAAAATATCTGCAAGAATTTCTTCTGCTGATTCTTTTTCAACCACTATACGCTTAACCAAAGTATATAAAACAGGGCTATACCTGTTATATAAATTTTCTAATGCTTTGGAATCACGATTAGAAATGCGTTGAAATAATTCAATGTCGGTTAATTCTGTATCCACTTTTCAAGTAAAATAAGTTCTAAATCATTTTGATGTTCTAAAAGTATATCTACAAAAGCAAAAAAGCAATTATTCCTTTTTTTATGATACTGATTTTTATTTAAAGTAATGCAGAATAATTGTTGATTTAGTTGAAGCTAAATTAATTACTTGCTAACTTTGAAAATAAAACTAATAAGGAGAGGTGCTTTGAAAAAACTAATACTGTTCTTTTTCTTGATTCTTACCGCTTCATTTACCTATTCACAGGTTGAAGTTAGTTCAAGACTGCAAGATGCTTTGGTAAATGCTAAACCGAACGAATACTTACAAGTGATTGTTCTGCTTAGATCGCAAGTTGATTTAGCCACACTTGATCAACAATTATACGATCAAAAATCTACACTTCAACAAAGAGCTTATCAAGTTATTACTGCTCTAAAACAAAATGCTGAAAATACACAGTCTGGATTAAAATCCTATTTCAGTGAAAAATCCGGATCTGCTGATGTTTATAATTATCAAGCATTTTGGATATCCAATATGTTCGTGATTGAGGCAAAACCAAATGTAATTAATGAACTTATGACAAGATTAGATGTTGCAGAAATGGATATTGATGCTTTTTTAGAATTAGACAAACCAGAAGTAGTGCAAGATTATGTTGAAGGTACAGAATCTGTTGAACCAGGTTTAAAAGTTATAAACGCACATCTTCTTTGGGCACAAGGAATTACGGGACAGGGTAGAATAGTTATGGATATTGATACAGGTGTTTACCCTAATCATCCTGCATTAAATTTTAAATGGAGAGGCAATCATGTTCCAAGTAATCAGGCTTGGTTTGATCCTGTTGGCGGGACTACTGTTCCAAGCGATTGCGATGGACATGGAAGCCACACAATGGGCACAATGGTTGGATATTCTCCTACAACAGGCGATACAGTTGGCGTAGCTCCTGATGCAGAATGGATTGCTGCAAAAACTATTTGTACAAGTCCACACACATCAAACTCTGTTGCTGCATTTCAATGGGCAATAGATCCTGATGGAAATCCATTAACAATTACAGATATGCCTGATGTTATCAGCAATAGCTGGTATGATCCCGATGTAACTAACGAATGTTCCGGAATTTACAAAACCACACTTGATGCAGTTGAAGCTGCAGGTATTGCTGTTGTTTTTTCCGCCGGTAATGACGGTCCAGGTTCTTCTACTATTACAAAGCCTAAAAACATTAATACAAATAATGTAAATGTAATGTGTGTTGCTGCTATTGATGGAGCATCATATCTTGGCGGAAACACAAATCCAATTGCAAGTTTTTCAAGCCGAGGTCCATCAACTTGCGGCGGCACAGGCTCATTATTAATAAAACCTGAAGTATCAGCGCCTGGTGTTAATGTTCGCTCATCAGGTTCAGAAACAGGTTACACGGTTTTAAGCGGAACATCAATGGCATCGCCGCACGTTGCGGGTGCTGTTGCATTGCTTAAACAATTTGCACCAAACTTAACAGGTAAACAAATTTTAGAAGCTTTATATAATACCGCTGTAGATCTCGGAACACCAGGCGAAGATAATAATTATGGAATGGGTTTGATCGATGTTTATGCAGCTTTATTAAGTTTAGGTACTCCTGACTCAACTGCACCGGATGCAATCACAGATTTAACTGTTATAACTCCTACTTCTAACTCATTAACCCTGCAATGGACAGTGCCTTATGATTCATCAATGAATGGTGTAACAGGTTATGATATTAGATACTCAACTTCACCAATTACCGATACAACAACATTTAATAATGCAATTCAGTTGCCATACACATCATTGGCAGATACTCTTGGTGCAACAGAAACATATCTTGTTGAAGGATTATCTTTTGCAACACCATATTATTTTTCAATCAAAGCTAAAGATGTTTGGGGTAATTGGTCACTGCTATCAAACAATGCAACTGGAACAACTTTAGCAGCACCACAAATATCTGTGGCTCCTCTTAGTTTGCATCATATTCTTAACCCGATGGAAGTTGTTGTAGATACGATAACAGTTTCCAATGTTTCGGTAAATCCATCTACATTAGATTTTTCTGTAACTCTTGAAAACAATACTTTTCCTGAGGGAATGATTAATACAAGAGTTATTCCTAAACAAAATATCAGCGATGTTCAAAATGAAATATCAACAAAGGATAAGCCTATATATACAGGTGGAATTAGCATAGATGGACAGGGCGGACCTGATTTATTTGGCTATAAATGGATTGATAGCAATGATCCTAACGGACCGCAATATGTTTGGGATGATATTTCCACTACCGGAACTTTAGCAACAACTTGGACCCCAACGGGTACGTACGATGCAAAAGATGAAGGATATACGGGACCATTTCCTTTAGGATTTAATTTTAAATATTATGGAATAAATAAAACTCAAGTGTATGTAAGCTCTAATGGTTTACTAACTTTTGGAACTTTGAACTCCAATGTTTTTACAAACACAAACATACCAAATGCTGCAGTACCTAACGATTATATTGCTCCTTTCTGGGATGATCTTGATGGAGTTTCTTCCGGTACCGTGCATTACAAACAAGATGCAAATAAATTTACTGTTCAATTTACAGGATGGCATACATACTCTAACACGGGATCATTAACATTCCAGATTGTACTTTACTCAAACGGAAAAATAATGTTCTACTATAAAGAGATGAATGCAGTATTAAATTCTGCAACAGTTGGAATTGAAAACGCTGCAGGATACGATGGGCTGCAAGTTGTTTACAATGCGAATTATGTTGCAAATAATCTTGCAGTTAAATTTTCTGCCGAACCGGATTGGTTATCAAATAATGTAAACAGCGGAACATTATTTAACGGTAACTCTGTTGATGTTGAATTATCATTCCGTGCAGAAGATTATCCTGTTGGTAATTATGCAATGGATTTAAAAGTTACAAGTAATGATCCGGTAAACTCAGTTGTAACAGTTCCGGTTACTATGGAAATTGCAGTTATACCTGTTGAGTTAACATCTTTTGTTGCAAAGAACGAAAGAAACAATGTAACGCTTAATTGGGCAACCGCAACTGAAGTAAACAATAATGGTTTCCAGATAGAAAAAAAACTTAATGGTACAACCGAATGGATAAAACTATCCTTTGTTTCAGGTAAAGGAACAACAACTGAAAGAAATAATTATTCTTATGTTGATAAGAGCTTAACTGTTGGAAAATATTCTTACCGATTAAAACAAGTTGATTTAGACGGAACATTTGAATACTCACCAATTATTGAAGTTGATGTAAATGCTCCAAACGAATTTACTTTATATCAAAACTATCCAAACCCATTCAATCCAACTACTACGATTGAATACTCGCTTCCGGAAAAAGCTGATGTTACAATTTCCATATACACTGCAATTGGTGAATTGGTTACAACGCTCGTTAACGGAACGGTTGAAGCAGGATATCAGAAAGCAAACTTTAACGCGGCAAGCTTTACATCAGGTACATATATTTACCAGATTAGAGCAGTTGGCAGTGGGAAAACTTTTGTTGATACAAAAAAAATGGTGCTAATCAAATAACTATAAATGTCATAGTTATTTATTTCGTAGCTCAGGTCTCCAGACCTGAGCTTTTTTTTGGTTTCAGAACAAGAACTTAAATTTCAAATTTAAGGGGCTTTTACTAATCTGCTAACTCAACAATTCTTATATTTTACTCAGAAAAATTTTTTACTATTTAAAGAAAAATATTACAGGCAATTTAATGTTAGGATATGATAGCGAACCGCTAATTAGCGTGGGAATTTTAAGTGATACAAAAATTAAATTTGAACTTTACGGTGATTTCAGCTCATACGGTTTTAAACATTTTTTTAGCGGCAGGTTTGAAGCTGAATTAGTTGATGATAGAATTATCTGCAAAAGTGATAAAGATAAAATTGAAATTACAGATGAAATTATTTTTGAACCACAAGAACCGGACAGCGAATCTTTTCTTATTCGTGATGTAGTTATTGGCGTTCAGTTTCACTGGGAACGAAAAGAGAAACAGCGCTTTACACACTCGTTAAAACTTTTGAAAGATAACGGTAAAATTACTGTAATAAACATTGTACCGATTGAAAAATATTTAATGAGCGTAATCTCATCTGAAATGAGTTCAAAGTGTTCTATGCAAATGTTAAAGGCTACAGCCGTTGTATCAAGAAGCTGGCTGCTTGCACAAACTGAAAAATCTAAACAAATAAAGTCCGAACACACAAACTATAAATCGGAGTTTCAATCAGAAGATGAATTAATTAAATGGTATGATAGAGAAGACCATAAACTTTTTGATGTATGCGCAGATGATCATTGTCAGCGTTATCAAGGCGTAACAAAAATGACTTCTGATGCGGTTAGAACGGCGGTTGAGCAAACTAATGGAGTTGTGCTGCTTGAAGATCAAAAAATTCTTGATGCTCGTTTCTCAAAATCCTGCGGCGGAATTTCAGAAGCGTTTGAAAATGTTTGGGAGCCGGTAAAACATCCATCGCTATCAGCAGTTTATGATTATAAATTTATTGCTGATGAATTGGATGATGATTTTACAAAAGAAGAAAATGCTGTTAAATGGATTAAAGCAAATCCACCAGCTTTTTGTAACACGTCTGATCCCAAAATTTTAAACCAGATACTATTGGATTATGATCAAGAGACAAAAGATTTTTATAGATGGAAGATTGAGTTTAATCAATCTGATCTTTCCGACCTGATTAAAAGAAAAAGTGGAATTGATTTTGGAAAGATAGTTGATCTAATTCCGATTGAGCGAGGTTTTTCATCACGACTTGTTAAACTTAAAATTGTCGGCACAGAAAAAACTTTAACAATTGGTAAAGAACTGGAAATAAGAAGAACCTTTTCTGAAACACATCTTTACAGCTCGGCTTTTTATGTTGAAAAGTTTGGTGAAGTGAATGGTGTGCCGAAGAAATTTATTTTGCATGGCGCAGGCTGGGGACACGGAGTTGGGCTTTGTCAAATTGGCGCTGCTGTTATGGCTGAGCAAGGTTATCAGTTTGATGAAATTGTTATTCACTACTTTAAAGGCGCAGAGTTAAAGAAAATTTATTAAAGCGTTTAAGTTTTAGAAATGTGCGGTTGAAAATTAATTAAAGATGAAAATATTTTATTCTTGTTTATCAAAAAGCTGGGGCGGAATGGAAATGATTACATTAACTTTCATTCGCAAGCTGCTCGAAAGAAATTTTTATGTAGAACTTTTGTGTATTGATGAATCCCGAATGCAAGTTGAAGCAAATAATCTTGGAATTATAATTCATCCTGTAAAAGCTTCCGGCTATGTTCATCCATTTACTATTTTAAAAATTTCTTCGCTTATAAAAAAAAACAAATACGATCTTGTTCACACACAAGCTTCAAAAGATCTTTGGCTGCTAGTACCGGCACTTAAGATTGCTCAATCTAAGATTCCGTTGTTTTTAACAAAGCACATGGGATCTTTTATAGTTAAAAAAGATTTTATGCATCGATTTCTTTATGAGCGAGTTACTAAAGCGTTTGCGATTAGCACTGTAATAAAAAATAATCTAATTGATACTACACCATTGCAGCCGAATAAAATTGAATTGCTTTACAACGGTGTAGATGTTACAAGATTTAATCCTGAAATTGCTAAGCGAGAGAGCATAAGAAATGAATTTAAAATAAGTGAAAACGAAATTGTGATTGGAATGATCGCGAGGTTTAGTCCCGGTAAAGGACACGAAGAGTTTTTAGAATCTGCAAAAATTCTTTCATCAAAATTCAACAATTTAAAATTTATAATAGTTGGAGAAGCCAGCCGCGGCGAAGATGAATATGCAAACAGTATAAAAAGTTTGGCAGAAAAACTTGAAATTAAGGATATTATCTTTTCAGGATTCCGAAGTGATACGCCCGATGTTCTTTCTGCAATTGATATCTTTATTTTTCCATCGCACGCAGAAGCTTTTGGTATTGCTCTTATCGAAGCTATGGCAATGGAAAAACCATCAGTTTGTGCAAATGCTGATGGTGTGCTTGATATTGCTGTTGACGGTAAAACAAATTTGTTGTTCCAAAATAAAAATGCAGATGATCTTGCGGCAAAAACAGAACAGCTTATCGTTGATGAAAATAAAAGATTGTTAATGGGTAAAGCTGCAAGAGAACGTGTGTTAAAAATGTTTGATCTTGAAATTATAACAGATAAAGCAATTCAGTTTTATAATCAATCGATAAATAAAAAATAATTTGTATGAAAATATTATCTGATGACAAAGCAATTCTGAACCTGATTGAGGAAAATAATTTTTCTGATGCAGCAAAGCGATTATTTGAAATCCAAGCAGAGCAGTGGCAAATGCTTAAAACAGGCGTTCAATCGCTTGAAACCGTTAAATCAAAATCATTCCAGTTCGATGGATTTAAAATTTATGCACAGTATAATGCAGGCAGAATAACATCAACATCAGCAAAGGTAGATCCAAAATCCATAAGTGAAAGAAAATGTTTTTTATGTCAGGAAAATCTGCCGGTTGAACAGAAAGGAATTTTATACGATGATAATTACATTATACTTTGCAACCCATTTCCAATCTTTCCAACGCATTTTACTTTAACTAATAAAGAACATCAGCCGCAGCGCATAATTGATACTTTTTCTGATATGCTGGATTTAAGTAAAGACCTTTCAAAATATTATTCTGTTATTTATAACGGACCAAGATGCGGAGCTTCAGCGCCTGATCATTTGCATTTTCAAGCTGGCAATAAATTCTTTATGCCGATTGATGATGAATTTCATCAAATTAAAAATGAATACGGCAAAGTAATTTTTGAAGATGATAATCTCTCTGTTTTTGCGATTGATGATGGTTTAAGAAAATTTATTTCGATTGAAAGTATTGATAAAGAATTAGTTGTAAGTACATTCAACAAATTTTACAAAGCATATTCAAAGTTGATGAATGAAGAACAGGAACCAATGATTAATCTAGTCTCCTATTATGAGGAAGAGTATGGCTGGCGCGTGATTATATTTTTAAGAGCAAAACATCGTCCGGCGGTTTTCTTTACAGAAGATGAAACAAAGATGTTAGTTAGTCCCGCAGCTATTGATTTAGGCGGAGTTTGTGTTTTCCCAAGAGAAGAAGATTTTAATAGAATTACAAAAGCACAGATTGAAACAGAGCTCGGCATTCAATTGCTAAACCTCTTTC
>JBDTRQ010000450.1:0-2378 GCA_039931535.1 Ignavibacteriota bacterium | reverse complement strand
TATCAATCACAGATAATTGATTCATTATTAGTTCCCGCTCCCGGCGGCACTGGCGGTCAGCTTGATGTTGTATATATGGCTAATGTTGACGGCGATGCTGCTGATGAAGTTCTTTACACACAAGGCTACACTAGAGGCGTGGCAAATGATACTACTGCTGATTTAGCAATTGTTGATTTAATGCATACACCTGTTAGCGTAGAACTTGAAACAGATGTTGTTCCAGCGCAATTTTATTTAGACCAAAATTATCCAAACCCATTTAATCCTTCTACACAAATTAAGTTTGGAATTACTGAAGCAGCTAATGTTGATTTAAGAATTTATGATGTTCTTGGAAGAGAAGTTGCAGTTCTGATTAACAACCAATATTTAGGTGCAGGTTCTTACAATTCTAATTTCAATGCTGTAAATCTTGCAAGCGGAATATACGTTTATAGATTAACTGCAGGTACAAATTCAGTTTCTAGAAAGATGCAGTTACTTAAATAGTTATACTTATGTTATTAAGGGTTATCCGAATATAGTCTTTTGTTTCAGCATTTGCTGATAGATTGCTATTCTGATAACCCTTTTATTTTATGTTGAAGATTTAAAATCTTTTAACAGACCAAAAACAGGCAGTTCAAAAATCGATTTCTTTACATTAAATTTTTGCCACAAGAGGTCACGATGAAAAAAAAAATACTTTCTCTTTTTTCTATCTTTCTAATTTTTACTTTTCTTATTCAAATTCAATTGTATGCAGGTGTAACCGGTAAAATATTCGGAAAGATTTCTGATGCCCAAACCGGCGAAGAACTTATCGGCATAAATGTTTTGATTGAAGGAACCACAATAGGCGCCGCAACCGGTATCGATGGAACCTACATTATCAATAACATAGAACCCGGTTTATATACATTAGTTTTTTCAGGTGTTGGATATCAGAAAAAAATTGTAACAAATGTTAGGGTTTCAAGTGATTTTACAACAACAATTGATATGCAGCTTTCATCAGAAGCGATTGGACTTGAAACAATAATTGTTGAAGCTACAAGACCAATGGTAAGAAAAGATTTAACATCTTCTCAAACTTCGATTGATGATTCGCAGATCAGATCATTACCTGTAGAAAGCATAAGTCAGTTACTTTCATTACAGGCTGGTATCACTAAAGGCTCAAGCGGAGAACTCCATATACGAGGCGGCAGATCAACGGAAATAGCATATAACGTTAACGGTGTTTCGGCAATCAATCCTTTTGATTTTGGAAGAACTGTTCAAATTTCTACGAACGCTGTTCAAGAACTTTCCGTTGTTAGCGGTACTTTTAATGCTGAGTATGGAAACGCACTTAGCGGTGTTGTTAATACAATCACAAAAGAAGGCGGATCAAAATACACAGCTACTTTATCATACTATACTGGTGATTATATTAGCTCGTCCAAAGATATTTTTTACAATATAGATGATGTTGATCCTGTTAATAACCAGGTAATAGAAGGAACTTTTGGCGGTCCGATTCCTTTGCTGGAAGATAATTTTACTTTCTTCTTTTCAGGCAGATATAATAACGACAAAGGTTATTTGTACGGGATAAGACAGCACACCGTTTTTGATTCTTTATCACGAGATCCGATACAGGCAAATGTTTTAAATATCGCACAAACCGGCGATGGCTCAATTGTATCGATGAATCCAAGTAAGGATTTAAACACAACAGCAAAATTTACCTATAAGCCTATTTCAACAATAAAAATTAATTACGACCTTGTTTATTCAAACTCCGATTATAAATCTTACGCACACGATTATAAATATAATCCTGATGCAAATTATAATAGAATGGATTGGGGATTGATAAACTCATTAGAATATAGACAAGCTGTAAGTAATAGTACTTTCTTTTCGTTAAAGGGTTCTTACAATATTTATGATTATAAACGATATTTATTTCCATTGCTTGATGCTTTGGGAAATGAAGTTTCATTTAATCCGGGGAAAAGCTTAAACGGTTTGCATGCTGATCCAAGGTATCAACCGGTAGATAAAAGCAATAGTTACAGTAGTTACACTTTTGTTTCAGGTGGAACTCAGTCGGAACATTTTTACCAGCGTTCGTACTCTTCAGAAGTTAAGTTTGATATTACAAGCCAAATTACCAATCAGCACGAAGTTAAGTTTGGTCTAAAAAGTAAATGGGATACAATGGATTTTGTTTTTTTTGATGTACTGCGAGATAGAACAACTTATCTTACGCCAATAATACCAGATCCTGTAAATCAAAAAGGTTCAATAGATATTTATTCTCGTTCACCTCAGCAATTTTCAGGTTATCTACAGGATAAAATGGAATTTACAAGTATGATTCTTAATGCAGGTTTAAGATTTGATTA
>JBDTRQ010000449.1:0-4051 GCA_039931535.1 Ignavibacteriota bacterium | reverse complement strand
CTTTCATCTTTAACATCAGCTTACCGAAACTTTTATCATCTTCTTTACTAAATTTCTCTTTCGGTTCTTCTTCTTTAACCACATCTTCAAGTTTATCAAGCTCTTTTAAATCAACGCCATCAACGGATTTGAAATCAAATTCTTTATGCTTACGTATTGATGTTACTACAAATTCATCAACCGGATCGTATAGATAAAAAACTTCTAATCCTTTTGCTTTAAAAATTTCAAGATGTGGATTTAAATCAATCGCTTCTTTACTTGTTCCGAGCGAGTAATAAATCTCCTTTTGATCTTTTTTCATCCTGCCAATATAATCTTCAAGCGAAACAAGTTCTTTTTCATCTTTGCTATTGGACGAATTAAAGCGTAATAGCTGTTGATATTTGTCCGTGTTTGTAAAATCCGTATAACCAAGTTTGAAAACTCTTCCGTGTTCTTTCCAGAACTCAGCGTATCGTTCGGGTGTATCTTTTGCAATTTTAATAAGTTGAGATAAAATATTACTTGTAACACTCTGCGCAATCTTTGTAAAGATTATATTTTCCTGTAAAGTTTCGCGGGAAATATTTAACGGTAAATCTTCTGAATCAACAACGCCCTTTACAAAACTTAAATACTCAGGCAGCAAATCTTTATTTTGATGTTGAATCAATACGCGACGGACATACAAATCCAACCCGTAATCATCGCGGTTAAAGCGCCAGTACTCGTAGCTTTTTTTAGGAATGAACAACAACGAGTTAAACTGGATCGGCGCATCCACCGAGGTGTGAATTGTTTCGAACGGCTCTTCGTTATCGTAAGTTAAAAACTTATAAAAATCTGTGTACTGCTCTTTTTTGATTGTCGATTTTGGTTCGCGCCAAAGTGCTGCAACGGTATTAATCTTCTCGTTTTCTAAATAGATTGGAAAGGAAATAAAGTTAGAATGTTTTTTAATTATTGATTCCAATCGATACTTCTCAGAAAATTCTTTTGTTTCTTCTTTCAAGAAAATTTCAATTGTCGTTCCACGTTTAATTTCTTCGCCAAGATCAGCAATTTCATATTCGCCAAGTCCGTCTGATTTCCACTCAACAGCGGGTTCATCTTTTTTATAAGATTTAGTTTTGATAACAACTTCTTTTGCAACCATAAAAACTGAATAGAAACCAATACCGAATCTTCCGATAATATTATTAACGGCTTCCTTGCTTTCAGAAAGCTGCTTTAAAAATTCTTCTGAACCGGATTTAGCAATCGTTCCGATGTTTGCAATTAACTCATCGCGCGTCATTCCAATTCCGGTGTCTGTAATTGTTAATGTGTTTTTCTTATCATCAAATCCTATCTTAATTTCTAAAGGCAAATCTTTATTTGCAATTTCTGTCCCTTTGTTCGATTCAAAGTGAAGCTTATCTAAAGCATCGGATGAATTTGAAATTAGTTCACGCAGAAAAATATCTTTACTTGTGTAAAGCGAGTGAACTAAAATATCAAGCAGTTTTTTTGTTTCGGCTTTAAATTCAATTTTTTGTTTATGTGTTTCGGTCATTGTTTCTCCTTTATAATTAAAGCGTTGTTGTCATTCCTGCGAAAGCAGGAATCTAAATAGTTTGATAGATTCCGCATCAAGTGCCGAATGACGTGCTTCATTCTGGTCTTATTGTTTTTAATTTATTAAATAATTCTTTTTCTTCTTTGCTTAAATTTTTTGGAATTGAAATAAATATTTTTACAAACAAATCACCGCGTGCACCGTTACTATTCATTCCAAGATTTTTTAATCTTAAAGTTTTCCCGGTTTCAGTTCCTTCGGGAATTGTAATACTAATTGTTTTTCCATCTAAAGTCTGGATGTTTTCTTTGCCGCCAAGTACTGCCGCGTACAAATCCACATCAAGATTGTAGTATAAATCATTTTCTTTTACTTCATAAAAAGGGTGATGTAAAATGTGAAGATTTAAATACAGATCACCTTTTTCTCCACCTGCGGTTTTTGATCTACCCAATCCCTTTAATCGAAGTTTCTGTCCGTCTTTAGTTCCGGGATTTACTTTTATCTTTATTTTTTTTCCTTCAACAGAAATTTGTTTTTCGCTTCCATTAAAAACATCTTCAAGCGTAATATTCATATTTGCTTCAACATCAATTGCGGTTTTTTGCTGCTGAGTTCTTCCGCCAGAGCCCCTACCACCGCCTCCAAAAAATGATTCAAAGAAATCAGAAAATCCGCCGCCCGCTCCACCAAAGAGATCACCCAAGTCTCCGCTAAATTCATAAGAGGTACCGGATGGTCTTCTTCCACCACCGCCATAATTTGTGTAGAAATCGCCAAATCCCTGCCCGCCAGTATTTTGATATTGCTTCCAGTTTGATCCCAGTGTATCGTACTTTTTTCGCTTTTCAGGATCGCTTAAAACCTCGTTGGCTTCAGTAATCTCTTTAAACTTTTCTTCAGAAGATTTGTTTCCCGCATTACGATCTGGATGAAACTTCATTGCAAGCTTGCGATATGCTTTTTTAATTTCATCCTGTGTTGCGGATTTTTCTACACCAAGTATTTTATAATAATCTTTGTATTCCATTTTTTATCCTGAATAAGAAAAAATCTTATTCTAAATTTACTAAAATTGAATCTCCAATATGAATTTATATCCAATGCTTTGATTTATATAACACTTAAATTCAATCAGTCTGAGCGTAGTCGAATACTGACATTCATATCAAGTTCACACTTCGACTTCGCTCAGAATGGCAAACAATAAAAAAGGGTAACCAAAAAAGTTACCCTTATTCATAATCACATCTAATCTTAACTTATTTCACCTTTATTTCAATTTCTTTTGGCTTTGCTTCTTCAGCTTTTGGGATAGTTATTGTTAACTGTCCGTTATCAAATTCAGCATTTATCTTTTCTGCCTGGATTAAATCAGGTAAATTAAATGACCTGAAATATTTTCCATAAGATTTTTCAATACGATGACATTTTGCTTCTTTGCTCACAGATTCCTGAGCTCTTTCACCGCTGATATTTAGTTTACCATTGGTAAAAGAAATCTTAACATTTTCTTTTTTGATTCCTGGCAAATCAACCTTCAATGAAAATTTGTCATTATCTTCATAGATGTCTGTGAGTGGAGTCCAAACCGCGTTTTCATACTCAGCATCATCATCTTTGCTTTTTGAAATACCAAATCGGCTTTCAAACGAGTTAAACATCTTGTTAAACTCTCTTTCGAAATCTATTAGATCTCTTCTTGGGTTAAATCTTACAAGTGTCATTTTATAATCTCCTTCATTGTTTGTTGTTTAATTATCCTTTAATCTTTTAAGTTCAAATCACATTAGACAACCATCGTGCCGAACGCCAATAATCCTATAACCAATTAAGATATAACGAGTTACAATAATTCTAATCAGGATTGGCACTAACGTCATATTGTCGGATAATTTGACATAAACATTGTTTGTCGTCATTAAGCGTCATAAAAATCTGCCATAATTACAATTTGCTAAATTTAATGCGATTTAGTTCCTAAAATTTGACTATTTGCCAAATTGGTAAAACCTTCAATAATGATTATTTTTGCAATCTTAAAATTTGAGCATTTTATAAAGTGAAAGAAGATACAATCGTTGCATTAGCTACTCCGGCTGGAGTCGGCGCTATTTCCGTTATTAGAATCAGCGGACCGCAATCGTTTTTTGCGATAGATAAATTTTTTAACGGAAAAATTAAAATTCAGAATGCGGCTTCACATACTTTGCATTACGGTGATATTGTTAATCAAGAGGGTGAACATGTTGATGACGTTTTAGTATCTGTTTTCAGGGCTCCAAACTCATATACTGGTGAAAACAGTGTTGAAATAAGCACACACGGAAATCCGTTAATTACACAAAAAGTTATTGAATTATTAATTTCAAATTCTGATGTAAGATTAGCTGAAGCGGGAGAGTTTACCAAACGTGCATTCCTAAATAGCAGACTAGATCTAACAAAAGCAGAAGCGGTTGCAGATATAATTAGCTCGAGAACGGAAGCATCTTTTCGTGGCGCAAGGAA
>JBDTRQ010000448.1:0-4868 GCA_039931535.1 Ignavibacteriota bacterium | reverse complement strand
AAAATAAAGTCAGATTCATCTCAAATTCAAGTTGTTATACCAGTTATGGGTTTAAATTCCAAAATCGGAATACTTGTTGTGAACATAGTTAGATAAAAATTTTATAAAAATTAATTTTAGATAAAAAAATATGAATCAAATAAAGAGAAACATAACAGATCAAGATAACATTGAGAAAAGAAAATATATTATTTTCTTACTCTTTGGCCTTATTGCATTATCCTATTTAGGTTGCTCCGAAATAACAGCTCCTGCAGATGTTTTTCCACCCGATACACCAAAGTTTTTTACGTTAATTGGCGGGAGTGATGGACAAGCTTTTTTCAGATGGGAAAAAAATATTGAGCCAGATCTTAAAGCCTACCGTCTGTATAGATCAGAAAATAATATTACCAGTTTCAGTTTGCTTGTTGAGATAATTGCCACTGAATATGTTGATCGCTTTCTGGAATATGATTCAACATACTATTACTATCTTACTGCAATTGATAATGCTGGAAATGAAAGTTCGGCAACCAGCATTATCGATGTACAACCCGGAAATAATTCGGCACCACAGCCGCCTTCCAGGCTAATCGTTTCAGGATTTAACAGTCCTGTGCAAGGCACTTTAGAAATTATGGTTAGCTGGACACCACCAGATATAAGTGATTTAAAAAATTATTTAATTTACCGCGGCTCTGACTCACTTTTTATACCCAGCCCAGCAACATTTATTGATTCATCCAAAATTGCTATCTATCTGGATAGATTAGTTCAATTAAACCAGAAATACCATTACAAAATAATTGCTGTTGATAAAGGCAATAAGGTTAGTCTGCCAAGTAAATCTTCTAGTGATCTTATTCTTTCAAGCCCGGTTTTAATAAGCCCTGCAAACAATACCAGGTTTGGTACTCCATATTTATTGAAATGGGAAAGTGTAACCGATGCTGTCGATTATGTGGTGTTTGTCGGTAACGGACCATTTTCTGATGTCATCTGGTCTTCGGGTAAAACAAAACAAACTGAAATCAATTACTCTGGGTCTGCGTTGCAATCATCAAAAGTTTATTACTGGTGGGTTGGTGTTTACAGTAAAGAAAAAGTAGTATTTGATGATAAATCTGAAATTCCAGCTCAAATTAATTCTTACAGTTTAATAAATAGTTTCTTTGGCGAATAAATCTTTTTTATAGGAGAAATCAAAAAAATGATTAATAAAAATATAATAATAACATTAGTTTTAACTATTGCGTTTTCAATAAGTGCACTTGCACAAGAAGTAAACATCGTATTAAAAAACGATAAGGTTGTTGTTGGAAGGGTAGTTGAAGAAAAAGCAGACTATATTTTATTAGATTATGAATTAGGTCAATTAAAAATTGACAGGCAAAATATTGAAAGCATAACATACAATCCTTTTATAATGCTTGGTGAAAAAAATGACAATCAAGCCCCAAATTCTATTGATAATAATCCTCAGAAAGGATTGAAATTTGTCATTAACGATCCTGTTGTAGTTTATTTGAAAAACGATAAAGTTGTTTCAGGATTACTATTAGCAAAAAGCTTAGATATGATTATGCTGCAAACAGAATCGGGAAATTTAACCATCCCTAAAAGGGATCTTCTAAAAATAGAATATATTTCCAGTGAATATGCTGAACGTGGTGATGTAGTAAGTGTTTTTTTGAATAACGGAACCAGATTTGAGGGAAACATATACTTTGAAGACTCAAAAAACTTAACATTAGATACTGAAGTTGGACGATTAACTCTTCCCAAAACTAAATTGCGCAGCATTGAATACACAGGGAAAACGGGAATAAATGAAACTAATTTGGCAGATCAATATGCAAATATCTCTGTAAACAAAAGATATATATTACCACGCTATGATGTTTTTGAACTTGGTTATTCTTCAAGTTTTGGAACAGAATACGGGTCTGGGCTTGGTATAGGCTATCAGAGCAGATTTAGCTTAGCAGAATTTGAGGGAATGAATCTAAGTGCTGTCGGTGGTTTATCTTTTAATTATTTTGGATTAAACAAAGATGCATTTATTAGTACCACTACTAATCCTGTAAGCGTAAAAGGGGGCGCTTTTATAACTACACTTGGTGTCGGTGGACAATTAAATATTTATCCTCAAACTTCTTCCTTTTATGATTTTTATGTTGCACCTATTTTGGAAGCTCATCTGGCTTATACATCTTTAGAACAGTCTTATCCATCGTTTCCTTCGGCTTATAAAAAAGAAACCAAGACTGAATTTAAATTTGGTTTAGGTGCAAGATTTGGTGTAGAATTTCTATTTGATTCATTTAAACTTGGACTGCAATATCATCTACATACAATCTTCGGTAATGATGGATTTAACCAGGTATCAGTGTCATTTGTAAAAAATATATTTTAGAATAAAATGAATAAACATATTTTAATATTATTATTTTTGTTATCGAGTGTCATTTATTCTCAGCAAGATATTTCACGATTAACTGAACTACAGAAAATATTTTTTGTTGCGGAAGAATCTGGTCAGGCTTCTACCACTTATAATCCTGCTGGTATGAGTATGAGAAAGGCTAACAAGGGTGTTGTTATAGGTTATGATTTCGACGAATTTAACAACCAAGGAAACTCATCTGTATTTCTTAGCTCAGATAATATTGGAATCGCTTATCAGGATGTGTACAACGTTAACAATATCAGACTGCTCAATTACGCAGTCAATCTATCTATTGGAAATGAATATATATCAGTCGGAACATCAAATAGATATACAATTGCTCAATATCCCTTATATGATTTAAAATTGTTTTCACTTGATGCAGGTTTAAATTTAAAACCTGCCAGTTTTTTAAGTCTTGGATTAATTGCAAGAAATCTTAATCAAATAAAATTTGATAGTTTAAATTATACAAGAAACTATACTGCAGGAATTGGTCTGATATTCTTTGATGAAGCGCTTAGCCTATATGCAGATATTGATTTTAAGGATAACACGGTAGTTAATGATTTATCTGGAACAATTGGATTAGTTATAGCCCCACTAAATTTATTTGAGTTTAGAGGTGGTGTTGTCCTAAATCCCAATAATATTCTTGAGCTAAGGAATGACCATCCTAAGCTTGTGGATTTAAAATATGAGGCATTTGTCTCTGCAAGTTTTTTAATTAAAAATGCTATAAGAATAACTGCCGCTACAAGATTTAATGACTTGGGTGAGAGAACAAGATATATGATGGTTTTTGGTTTCCCGTTATCCGCACCAGAACGGTAGAATATCTTTACGTTTGTTACTACGTATTATATAAAAAGAAAAAATGGAGATTTAATTATCAGCATTGCATATCTATTTTATGGTTGTGATTACTATGCTAATAAAAATTTACTACTGAGTTAAACCAGCAGCATCAAAATCAACTTAGAAAATTTCTTTGGATTACTTAATTTGAGTTGTAATGCGAAACTTTTAACAGATTTATTAAATCTTTGGAAGATTGCACTGTTTAGTGTTAAATTTAACCCGGTTTTTTTATGAATCATAACAGGAAAAAAGAATGCTAACAAAACAGAAGAAGCTTGTAAGAAAAGAGATAAAAGAAGATAAACTTGTAGAATTTTATTATAAGTCTCTCAATTTCTTTGAAGAAAACAAGAATAAGGTTTTTACTTATTTAGGCGCTGTTGCAGTTGTTGTAATAGCTGTAATTTTATATATGAATTATAAAAGCGGACAGAATGAAGAAGCTGCAAATCACTTAGCTAAAGTTATGGAAATGTATGATCAAGGCGATTTTCTTGGTGCAATTGAAGGTAAGAAAGATGTAAAGACGCTTGGTTTAAAAGATATTGTTGCTCAATACGGCAGTACGGAAAACGGTGAGACTGCTAAAATTTATCTTGCAAATAGCTATGCTAATCTTGGCAAACCTGATGAGGCTCTTAAATATTATGAAGACTACAGCGGTGATATTGATATTTATCAAGCTGCAGCTTTAGGAGGTCAGGCTGGATATCATTCTGTAAAAAAAGAATATGAAAAAGCTGCTGATCTTTATATGAAGGCATCCAAAGTTTCTAAATATGATGTGATGAATGCTGATTATATTTATCAAGCTGCTGTAAATTATTTTGAGGCAGGCGAAAAAGATCAAGCAAAAAACCTTCTTCAAACAATTAAAGATGATTACAAAACTTCATCAGTTTACTCTCAAGTTGATAGATATCTCTCTCAACTAAATTAGGTGGTTTTGATAGATTTTTTATAAAAACCGTGAAGAAACTCACGGTTTTTTGTCAATAATCGTTAAAAAGCTTTTCTTGACATTACAGACTTCTATCTCTATTTTTTTCACGTCAATTATTTACAATTAAATTAAGGCGATATGGCAGATACCTCAGATTTCAGAAATGGGCTTATCATTAGATTTAAAAATGATCCCTTTGTAATTACAGAATTTCAGCACGTTAAACCTGGTAAAGGTGGAGCTTTTGTTCGCAGTACCCTAAAAAATCTTAAAACCGGAAGGGTTTTAGAAAATACTTTTAGAAGCGGTGAATCAGTTGAAATAATTCGTGTTGAAAGAAAAAAATACCAATATCTTTTTCGAGAAGCCGATTTTCTTGTTTTGATGGATAACGATACTTATGAACAGATAAATGTTCCAGTCCCGCTTTTTGGTGATACAGTTGCTTATCTTAAAGGAAGCGAAGAAATAGAAATTTTATTTAACGGTGATGATATTATTACAGTAGAGCCACCAATTTTTGTTTATCAAAAAGTTGCAGAAACAGAACCCGGTTTTAGAGGAAACACTGCAACAAACGCTTTCAAATCCGCAAAGTTAGAATCAGGTGCAATGGTAAACGTTCCGTTATTT
>JBDTRQ010000447.1:0-6836 GCA_039931535.1 Ignavibacteriota bacterium | reverse complement strand
CCCTTGTTTTTGCGGATGAATACCGCAATCTAAAATAATTCCGTTGCCATTAAAATTTAAGTAGTAGCTGTTTGCGCCAATTTCATTTCCACCGCCAATCGGAAGAAACGATATCATTTATTTTCTTCTCTCATTTCGTTTTCAATGTTATCAAGATCAACTTCGTTCAAAACTACTTTCACCGGAATTTTAAATTTTGATGCAGGAACAGAGCTGCCTTCATTAATTCTTGTTGCTGTAACATTAATATTTATTCCACGCGATTGAGTTTCCGACTTTAATGTTAGCCATTCCCAAACCCAAAGTTTTGTTCCGGTGTTTTTCATTTCATAAACATCGCAATCCTTACCAAGAAAATCTTCCGAACCAATTTTGGTTGCGCCCATACTAAGCAGCATTTGCTCGCCAAATTCATTAAACCCTTTTTGATCTTTTAGCGCTTCAATAGATTTTAAAATTGGGTTGCGTGTTTTTGTTCCACTGTTTTGATCAATGTTAATCATATATTGAAATTCACCATCAATAATATTTACAAGATTTAAAGATTTTGTAAATCCGCCAACACTTAAAATTGAGCGTGTATATTCAGCCTGCTTCATTCCCCAATTATCAAAATACAAAGTTTTAGTTCCCTCCTGCGAGCCTGTAATTATGTATTCAATCACTCCGGATTTTATACCATATCGTTTCTGAAAATCAGAAGTTGATTTTGTTTTAGAATTATCGGAGCCGTCTTTTGAACTGTCTCCGCAGCTTGCAAAAGTTAAGGCAAATAAAATTATAAGCAGGAATAGAAATAATTTTTTCATCGTTTTCTTTTTTTTGATTTTGTTGGATAGAAAATAAAGAAAGCAAAAACTTACATCAATAAAATATGTGGAATTTAAAAATTTTCTTATGTCAAATTTGTCGTGGAAATAATGTCACACAGAGCAAAGACGAAGTGTGCCGTTTTTATTTTGTGAACTTTTCTGGCTTTATGTTCCCGCCTATCGGCAGGCAAGTTCGTGGCAAGAATAGTGATTTGAAAATATTTCGCCACCAAATCTCAAAAGCACTAAAAAACTTTTTTATGATTAGACATACTGCAAGTCTTTTTTTATGTAATCAAACATTTTAGGTTTAATAGCATTTGGAGTAACAAGGTCAACTTTAATTCCAAGAATCTCCTCTAACTCTTCAGCAAGTGTAACAAAATCCAACCCGATGGGCTTATTAAATTCAACAAGAATATCAAGATCGCTTTTATCGGAAGCTTCCTCTCTGGCTAAGGAACCAAAGATAGCAAGATTTTTTAGATTATACTTTTCACCAAGTTTGGTTTTATGCGATTGAAGAAGATGTTTTATTTCGGATATGTTTTTCATTTTATTTACTCATTCTTTTAGTTAAAGATAATACTGTTTTTATCCTTAAGTAAATCGTTTATCTTTTATCGCCCAAATTACATCAGATAATGTTTCTTTATCTTTTTCAAAATTAAATTTTAAAAGATAACTTGGATTAAAACCCAACATATATTTTTCAATTCTTTCTTTGAGCCAGGATATTTCCGATTTCAATTTCCAATGTTCATTATCCGGTGAATATAAAACGACAAATAATCTATTCTTTAAATGTTTTCTTTGCTGCTGAGACTGATGCTGATATAACCACTTAATTAACTCATCAGTCTTTTTAATTGCATCGTTTATATGCAGCGGAAATTTTTTAGGATACACAGAAGTTTTATGATCAAAAGAAACGCCGTCAATTAAAAAATCAACCAATCTGTCCTTATCATTAAGCGCAGGCTTTACGTTTGGAAGCGAGCAGAATATATTTTCTACAGCCTGAGCAGACCAGAAATTATACCATCGGTTTAGTGTGTAATTAAAGTAAAGATCAAATTCCTTTTCGGCTTTAAATCTTTTATCAATTTCTTTTAACAAATCCTCAAAAGCAAAAGTGTGATAAATATAATTCGTCTGTTTATCGAAAGTATCGTTTTGTTTTTGCAGCCATTTATAAGGATGGGGAAGTCGTTTTTTAAGTTCGGATTCTATTTGGGAAAGAGAATATTTCATAAAACAAAGTTCCTTAAAAATGAGTTATTAATCATCTTTTTATTTAAGACTATTGTAACAAATTATTGTTTTACGGATTCTATTGTTTTAGCCTCTAAGCAAAAATGTTAGCTGTATTTTTTGCTTTGGGGCAAAAATTAACGTAAGTTTTAATCAAAAGATATTGAGGTTATATGAAAAAAGAGCGGCATTTACAAGAGTTTATACTTAAAGACATTGTCGATAAAATGGTCTTTGTTGGCGGGGCAAGACAGGTTGGTAAAACAACTTTAGCCCGCGAAATCCTCGCAAAAGATTTTGATAATTATGAATATTATAACTGGGATTATCAGCCGCACAGAAAAAAAATAATTTCGGGTGAACTGCCAGGACAAAAAAGTTTGCTGATATTTGATGAAATTCATAAATACAAAAAATGGAAAAACTTAGTAAAAGGAATCTTTGACACCAAAAAAGAATTTTATAAAATTATTGTTACAGGAAGCGCTCGATTAAATGTATATAGAAAAAGCGGCGATTCGCTGCAAGGAAGATACCGTTACTTTACTCTTCATCCTTTTTCTCTTGCTGAAATTGAAATGCTGCAAAATAGTTTCGAGCCGTTTACCGAACTAAACTTTCATTCAGCCTCCTTTAAAAATAATATGGATATATTATTTGAGTTTGGCGGTTTTCCCGAACCGCTTATAGCTCAAAGCAAAAGAACTCTTAGAAGATGGCATATCGAAAAACATGAAAGACTTTTTAGAGAAGATGTTAGAGATGTTGAAAACATCAGAGATATAAATTCGATGAAGCTATTGGGTGATCTTCTTCCGACTAAAGTAGCAAGTCAGTTGTCAATAAATTCCATTACACAAGATTTAGGCGTAAGCCATCGTGCTATTACAAGCTGGTTAAATATATTAGAATCGTTTTATTATCATTTTAGAATTTATCCATACACCGCCAAAGAAATCAGATCAATAAAAAAGGAGCCCAAATTATTTCTAATCGATTGGTCGGAAGTTGAAAATGAAGGCGCACGATTTGAAAATATGATAGCATCTCATTTGTTAAAGTTTACAAATTATCTTCTTGAAACAGAAGGCTACAAAACCGGATTATTTTATTTAAGAAACGTAGATAAAAAAGAAGTCGATTTTTTAGTTACAGTAAATAACAAACCCTGGTTTTCTGTCGAAGCGAAACTTTCAGAAACAACACCATCTAAAAACTTATTGTATTTTAAAGAGAGACTTCACACACCCTTTAACTTTCAAGTAGTTAAACAATCAAATATTGATTTGTTAAAAGATGAAGTGCGTGTAATTTCTGCAGATAAGTTTCTGAGTGGTTTGATTTAAACTAAAAATATATTTTATTTGCAGTTATTTGTGAGGGTATGAAAGGTGTTTTTAAAGTTTGGATCCTATTTGGGAAAAAGAATATTTCATTTTTTCTGAAAAACAAAAATATACTCGTGTTTAAAAACATAAAACCCGCCGGCTAATGCGCGGTAACGCCACAACTCTTTCTGATTTCGCTTTGCAGTTGTTTCATAAAAGTTCTTAACAATGGTGGATTTTAATATCATTTCGCGTTTAATAAATTCCTGCATCACATAAAACCCTAAAGGAATCCATTCACCGTTTGAGTATTTATCGCTTATAACTACTGCGGCAAATCTTTTTTTATCCAAACAGGGAAGACAATTATCCAAAACTTTCCCAAAACCTTTTAGGAATTCTCCAATTGATTCTGCGTTTGATAAATCTGATTTGCTGTCGCTAAACTTTATTATATCCCAATACGGCGGATGAAATATCTGAAACTGAAATGATTTTATTTTTAATAAATTCAAAATCTTTTCCAAATCAACCGATGAACTGTCTCCGTTTACAAACTCTAAATTTACTTTATGTGGATTTTCTTCTTTCGCAATATTCTTTTTTGTTTGATCTAAAACTTTTTTAGATAACTCAATTCCAACCGCATTCCTACCCAAACGCTGCGCTTCAATCAATGTTGTTCCACTGCCTAAAAATGGATCTAAAATCCAATCCCCTTTTTTTGTATATCTGCGCAAAAGCTGATTTGGAATTTGCGGAATAAAATTTCCCCAGTATCCCGCGTGATGAACACCTGAATTATCGCGCTTATTTAAAATCCACAAACTGTCTGTAATAATATCATCGTACTCTTTCCAGCGGTTAAGATTTAAATCATTTATCTTGCTTTGCTTTATTTCCGTTAAACTCTTCTTCAATCGTTTGATATAATATTTTGTACGATCTATGGTTTGTGTTTCTAAAATTTGATTTATTTCTCCAACTAAAAAATCTTTTGCGACCGAAGAGAAACCATTAACCAAAACAATGTTCTTGTTTTTTTGTTTTTTAATGGTTGATAGTAAATCATTAAAATCATTTCGGATTTTACTTAAATCAGTTTTTTCTAACGAGTCTGAAATTATATTTAGTAAATCATTTTTCATTAAAATTACATCTATTCAGAGATGACATCTTTAAGAAAAGATGCCATCTCTTAGATTTTTATTAGACCACTTCTTCATTAAAATTTTTAATTACCATTTGAGAAATTCTTTTACCAATACTGAAAGATGCTGTTGCCGTGGACGAAGGTGCATTTAAAACGTGAACCATTCTTTCTGCTTCAGCAATTCCACCGCCAAGGATTATAATATCGTAAGTATTGTTCATGTGTGATGTGTCCAACGCTTTAAGATCATTAATAAAAAATAACTTGACAATTGAGTGTTCGTGTCATAACATACAACCGTAACTTTAGAATAATAAGTTACCAAGATAAGTCACTTTCGGTTCTCAAATTTAACTAATTCATTATAGTTCTAAAACAATATCATTGTTATCCTGCCACTAATGTAGGGTTTTTCCGTACCTACATTAAAATTTCCCAACAATCTATCGTGTTGAATGGATTTAGATACAAATAAAACAATAACTATCTTTTAATTATAGATATTATGATTATAAAATGAATAAAAAACAAAAATACACGTTAGTAATTGGAATTATTTTAATCGTTGCAGTGTTAATTTATTGGCAAACACAAGGCGCTGAAATATTTACAAAAACGCAGGTGCTTGTTGATAAATCTACCGATCTTGATAGAATGCTTGGTGTTAAAAATGAACAATATGTTGATAAATTTATTTTAGGCTTAGATTATGCGGGCGGATTTTCAGCAGTAGCAGCCATTATAGCAGGAATTTTTATTTATTTATTTAGAAACAAAAAAAAGGAAACACAATGAAAAAAACCCTCTCAATCTTTGCAGTGATAATGATTTTTACCGCATCCATTTTTGCGCAGGGATTTAAAGTTAAAGCAAGCGGCGAACAAACTTTTGACTTTGCCGATAAAAACGGAAGAAATCAAACAAGTTTTTTTAGCGCAACTCCGGTAGAAGATATTACGGGCTTAGCAAATGACTTAAAGGGAACCGTTACGTTTATTGTAAATGATCTAAGTACTTTAAAAGGCAAATTAATTGTTTCAGCTGCATCTATTAAAACAGGAATAGATATGCGTGATGAACACATGCGCGGTGCAGGCTGGTTAAATGCAGAATCATTCCCGGAAATTTCTTTTGAGATTAAAAAAGTTAGTGATTTTAAATCTGTTGAAGGTAATAAACTTAGTGCAAAAGTAACCGGTAATTTTACATTACACGGTGTAACAAAGGAAGTAGTTGCCAATGCAACTTTAACTTATCTTGATGAAAGCGAAACAACTAAGATGCGCGCACCAGGCGATTTACTTGGAGTGCAGGCAAAGTTTAATGTTAAGCTTTCTGATTACGGTGTGAACAATAAATTAGTTGGACAAAAGGTTTCTGAAAATATCGAAGTTAGCGTGAATGTTGTTGGCTCTAATGCTAAGTAAGTGAAATAGATGTATTAAATAAAAACCCGATCCAGAAATTGAGTCGGGTTTTTTTTATTTTAAACAGAAACAAATAAAAAAGTTATGAACAAAACAATTACAATTTTTGGAAGTGCGCTGCCTAAAGAGGATGATGCGCAATATAAATTTGCTTATCAGCTTGGTGCATCGCTTATAAAAAATGGATTTAATATTTGCACAGGCGGTTATGGCGGTATAATGAATGCCGCATCTAAAGGAGCGTTTGATAACGGCGGATTGGTTTATGGAGTAACAGTTGATCTGTGGAACTCGGAACCAAATCCTTACATAACAATTGAAGTGCGCGAAGAAAAATTATTTGAACGCATAACCAAATTGCTTGAGCTTGGCGATGCTTATGTTATTCTGCAAGGCGGAACAGGGACTTTACTTGAGTTTGCCGCAGTCTGGGAGTTTGCAAATAAAAATCTTCAGTCACCTAAACCGATTATTTGCCATAGCCAGATGTGGAAAGAAATTGCTGCCGTAATAAATAACCAAATGATTGTGGAAAACAGAAGAACTGATTTAATTAAATGTTTTGATAGTGTTGAAGAGATTGTTCAATATTTAAAAAGTCATTTCGAAGTCCGCCGCGGCGGATTCGACTGAGAAATCTGTTGCATTATTTCATTTAGATTTCTCACCGACTAAAGTCGGATTCGAAATGACAGGATAGAATTACCAATAGCTAAATATTTCTATAAACCATTTCAATATCCAGCTCTTTTATACATTTGAATTGAACATCTGCGCGTGAGCAGGTAAGCGGCTTTGGTGAGTAAAAGAAGCACGGTGAACAATCTAAATTTAATGAAACAATTTTGTACTCTGTTTTCCA
>JBDTRQ010000446.1:0-5684 GCA_039931535.1 Ignavibacteriota bacterium | reverse complement strand
AGGAACAGTTCTGTTTGGAACTGATTCCCACACTTGTACAAGCGGTGCGTTTGGTATGTTTGCAACAGGTGTTGGAAATACAGACGCAGCATTTATTTTGGGGACAGGGAAGATTTGGGAAAAAATTCCTGAATCAATGAAATTCACTTTTAATGGAAAAATGCCGGAGTTTCTTACTGCAAAAGATTTGATACTTCAAATTCTTGGCGATATTACCACAGACGGAGCAACGTATCGCGCTATGGAGTTTGAAGGTGAAGCGATTTCCGGAATGAACATGTTTGAAAGAATGACTTTAACAAATATGGCTATTGAAGGTGGTGGAATGAATGGAATTATCGGAGTTGATGAAGTTACTCGAAGTTATTTAAAAGAAATTGGAGTGACTGGATTTAATGAATTCAATAGTGATAAAGACGCAGTATATCATTCAAAATATAATTATGATGTAAGTAAACTTGAGCCAATGGTTGCAAAACCACATAGTCCAGACAATAGAGATACTGTAAGGAATGTTGAGGGAACTAAATTGACTAAATGTTATATAGGTTCTTGTACAGGTGGAAAGATCACTGATTTTAAATATGCTGCAAAAATTTTATTAGGCCAAAAAGTAAAGGTTACAACATTTGTGGTTCCCGCAAGCACACAAGTAGCAAAGCAACTAGAGGAAGAAACAATCAGTGGAATTTCACTTAAAGAAATTTTTATTAATGCAGGTTGTGTAATTGCTGAATCTTCTTGCGCGGCATGTCTAGGGGGCCCATCTGATACTATTGGCAGAAGTGTTGAAGGTGATGTAGTTATTTCAACTACCAACAGAAACTATCCAGGAAGGATGGGAAGCAAATCATCACAAGTTTATTTAGCGTCTCCACTTACTGTTGCTGCAAGTGCAATAACCGGAAAAATCACTGATCCAAGGGAATATTTATAAAGGTAAAAATGGAAAACATAATTAAAGGAAAAGCCTATGTTCTGGGTGATAATATTGATACAGATCAGATTATACCAGCAGAGCATCTAGTTTACAGTACAAGTGATCCGGAAGAATTAAAAAAGTACGGACACTTTGCGTTGTCAAGCGTTCCAATAGATAAAGCAGGACTTCCTGGCGGGAACAAACCATTCATTATTGGTGATAATTTTCAATCTGAATATAAAGTGATTATCGGTGGTTCAAACTTTGGATGTGGATCATCTAGAGAACATGCTCCACTGGCACTTCAAGTTGCGGGTGTAAAAATTATAGTTGCTGAATCATATGCTCGTATCTTTTATCGTAACTCTGTTGATGGAGGTTTTTTAGTCCCATTTGAAGGGAATGAAAAGTTGAATGATAAAATTAAAACTGATGATGAAGTTGAAGTTGATCTTACAAATAATGAAATAAAAAATATAACAAGTGGAATTGCATACAATCTTCGCCCACTGGGAAGTGTATATGAAATTGTAATGAGCGGTGGTTTATTTAATTATGCACGTGAAAATAAAATGATATAGATTTTAATAATCTGGTAAGCAAAGGATTTTTTAGGATGGAATCAAAACTAATAGAACTTTTCGACACAACATTACGGGATGGAACTCAGGGTGAAGCTGTAAGCTTAACAGTCCGTGATAAGATTATCATTGCACAAAAGCTTGATGATTTTGGTATCGATATAATTGAAGGCGGTTGGCCTGGCAGCAATCCACGGGATGCGGAATTTTTTAGTGAGATAATAAAAGTAAAACTTAATCACGCCAAGATTTGTGCTTTTGGTTCTACGGCGAGATATCCAGATAAAATTGAATCAGATCAAAATTTGATTGCGCTACTCAAATCGGAAACGCCTTATGTATCCATATTTGGTAAAACATGGAAATTCCATTCTGAAACAAGTTTAGGATTAACTGAAGATCAAAATGCTGAGTTGATATACAAATCAATAAAATTCCTGAAAGATAATGGCAGGATTGTGATATTTGATGCAGAACATTTTTTTGATGGTTTTTATGATGATAAAAAGTTTGCTCTTAAAATGATAAAATCAGCAGATGAAGGTGGAGCGGATGTTATTGTACTTTGCGATACAAATGGTGGTAGACTCCCTAATGAAATCAAGTCCGCAGTTGAAGATGTAAAAAAAATCACAGTAAAACCTATTGGAATTCATGCCCATAATGATGGAGATCTCGCTATCGCAAACTCTTTAGCTGCAATAGAATGTGGTGCAGTTCATGTCCAAGGTACTATTAATGGGGTAGGGGAACGATGTGGAAATGCAAATCTAGTTAGCATTATTCCAAATCTTATTCTCAAAATGCATTATACTACAAAAAAGAAAATTCAACTTGAACAATTGTCTGCACTCTCTAATAGTATTTATGAAATACTAAATTTAAGTCCGAACACTCGAGCTGCATTTGTTGGTAAATCCGCTTTTGCACATAAAGGTGGTATACATGTAAGTGCCGTTCTTAAAGACAGCAGAATGTACGAACATATTAGTCCAACTATTGTAGGCAACGCACAACGAGTTTTAGTCTCTGATTTGTCAGGCCAAAGTAACATTAAATATAAAGCAAAGGAATTTGGTGTTGATATTAAAGAGGGGAATGAGTTCAGCAAAGATTTAGTTGCACGTGTTAAGGCATTAGAATTTGAGGGATATCAGTACGACGGTGCTGAAGCTTCATTTGAACTTTTACTAAGAACTGCAAAAAATGAATTTACTCCTTTTTTTAAAACTATTGATTCAAGGATTTATACTTTCTTTGACGATGATAGTCATAATAATGCTGAAGCAGTTCTTAAGATAGAAGTAAATGGAGAAGTAGAACACACTGCTGCTGAAGGTGATGGGCCTGTAAATGCTTTGGATAATGCACTTCGCAAAGCACTGCTCCGATTTTACCCTGAAATTGCTTCTATAAAACTTGTCGATTATAAAGTACGCGTGTTGGATGAAAAGGAAGCAACAGCTTCCAAAGTGCGTGTGCTAATTGAAACCAGTGATGGTGAAACAACGTGGTCTACTGTTGGAGTTTCAACAAATATTATTGAAGCAAGTTGGCAAGCTTTATGTGATGGAATAAATTATAAATTGTATAAGTCATCAATTAAAAAGTACTCAAAGAATAGGATACCGACAGAATTTGAAAAAGTTTGATAGATAGAAAAGAGTAATTGTTTGCACTAAGCAATTCTAGGATGACAGTGGAAAAATTCATTTTATTGTTAGGAGGATTTTATGCCTACTTATGATTTCAAATGTAAAAAATGTAATAAGAAATTCTAACTTTCATTATCCATCTCAGAATACTCAAATAAAAAATCTTTTACTTGCCCAAATTGTAAAAGTAAAAGTGTTATGAGAATATTTTCAGGCTTAACAGCAGTAACATCTAAGAAGAGTTAAATAAAGTCTGCTCAAAAGTGGAATCATTAATTTACAAGTCAATATTATAGATATAGTTGCTTCTCTATTTGTTTACAATAGGGGGTGGGATCAGTATCAATACAAAATACATCCAGAAGTAAGAGCTGAAGTTTATGTTAAAATATTTATCTTTGATTAAATTAATTTTAAGAAATTATTAATAAAAAGTTCACTGATTTGATTTATGGGTATACAATTAAGGCGAAGTTATTGTTTTATAAGACGCTCTTAGAGTTTCAAGTCCACTTTCGGGCACAAGTTTATTCGTAAGTATTTTATATTTTTTCTGCCGGCATAGTAGTCGGCTTTTTAATTTGATTAAACAGAAATTAAATATTATCGGGAACTATAATAGATTATAAGAAAAGAGAAGCACAAAATATGAAACCATTTTTAACACTGATACTTTCAATTATTCTAATTACAGGGTGCACAATGAATAATGAAGATAAAATAGATCTGATCTTTAAAGATTATAACAAACCGGATATGCCGGGAGCGGCAGTAATGGTTATAGATCATAATAAGATCGTATTCCATAAGTATTACGGACTTGCAAATGTAGAACAGAATCAGCCGGTTACAGATTCCACTAATTTTAGGTTGGCATCTGTTACTAAACAATTTACAGCAATGTGCATATTAATGTTGATTGAAAGGGGACAGCTTAAATTAGAAACTACTCTTAAAGATATATTCCTGGATTTTCCCGAATGCGAAAAAAATATAACAATAAAGAATCTTCTTCAGCACACTTCGGGTTTAATAGATTATGAAGATTTGATATCTGATACTGTAACCATTCAAGTTAAGGATAAAGATGTTTTGAGTATGATTATGAAGACGGATTCAACTTACTTTGAAACAGGCAGTAAACATAAATACAGCAACACAGGTTATGCACTGCTTGCATTAACTGTTGAAAAAATTTCAGGTAAACCGTTTGGTGGATTTTTGAAAGAAAATATTTTTACTCCACTTAAAATGAATAACACCGTTGCATACGAAAATAATATAAACGAAGTAACAAACAGAGCTTATGGATATACAGTTAAAGAAAATAAAATTGAATTTACAGATCAAAGCATAACAAGCGCTGTACTTGGTGATGGCGGTATTTACACATCATTATCTGATCTTTACAAATGGGATCAATCTCTCTATACTGAAAAGCTGATAAGCAAAAAATATTTTGATCAATCGTGGACCGAAGGCACAACAACAGATGGAATTAATTTTCCTTACGGGTATGGCTGGCGCTTAGAAACTTATAATGGCAATAAAGTTGTATATCATACAGGCAGCACAAGAGGATTTAGGAATATTATCTACAGAATACCTGAAAAGAAATTTACAATTGTAATTTTAACAAATCGTGATGCTGGATCTGAGTTTTCAACCTTGGAATTCGCGCATAAAATGGTTGATATTTTTGCTCTCCATAATTGAAAGCATTTATGAAAAATTTTATATAATTATTTCTGATTATACTCTTATCACAAATTATTGTTTGCCGAACAAAAGTTGGGGAAGTGATGAATTATATTTTTCATATTTATTAAGTAAATAATCAAATCTATTTAAAATAAAAAACCTCTCTAAAAAAAGAGAGGTTCACTAACCAATGAAGGACATTTCCCAATTTGACTTTCATTGTTTTAAACTAAAATCGGTGCGCCGTTACCTAGATAATAATTCTGATCACCTTTAACTTCAAAACTTTTTATTGCTTCATCAATAGAATCATAAATATTAAACACATTTAATGTACCTGCTCTTTCCATCAATGTTTTAACAATTTCATGAGGTTTTACTAAGCGAACATCTCCACCAATTTTTGCACTGGATTTTAATGATAATACAAGCGCACCAAGAAATGTTGAATCAATAAATTCACATTGACTTATATCCACGATAATTTTTCTTTGTTTATTCTTGATTATTTCATCGAGGTTATTTTTAAGTTGACTAGCTTCCTTGAACGTTGCACGACTTAAGTGTACAACTTGAATTATTAAATCATTTATAAGAAGCGTTTCAAAATCTTCTGTTTTAACCCTCATAATCACTCCTCTCTCTTCTATTAAGCACAGTTTTTCCCCCCTTTTTAGAAATAGTTTAAGTACACATCGTGCTAAAGGGACAATATTTGTTCCATAGTTATTAGCCCTTTTATTGTTAAATTTTGCAGTATAATAAAATTATTTGCCTCATTATGATATTTAGTAACGTACATTTATTTCATTTTGAAATCAATTA
>JBDTRQ010000445.1:0-7586 GCA_039931535.1 Ignavibacteriota bacterium | reverse complement strand
TAATACCAGCTTTGACCATAATCTGAAGTCCTGATTAAAACGCCTTCCTCTGTCGTACAAAAACCAAAATTTGGTGTTGAAAAAGCTCCGTCTGTGATTAAAAAATTTGAGATTAAATTTAGATTCGTCCAGGATTCTCCACCATTAATCGTTTTTAATATTGTTGAACCATTTCCAAAGGCATAACCAGTATCAGCATCTAAAAAATAAACTGAGTTAAGATTTTGAGTGCTATTGCTTGATTTTTTATCCCAATTTATTCCATCTGTCGATTTAAATATGTTCCCATCATCACCAACTATAAAACCTAGATAATCAATAAAAAAAATATCATTCAGTGAACTCTCAGTTAATTTTTTTTTGACCCAAGAATAACCCATATCACTTGAGGTCAGAATGAAACCCTCGTTTGAAACAGTATAACCAATTGAATCTTTATAAAAACAAATAGAACTGAAACTGTTTCCATTTGCAATTTTATTAATTGAAAACCAACCTTTTTGTGCATTTATTTGAAATGAAATTGTTAAAAGGAAGGTAAGAACTAAAACTATCTTTTTCATAAAAGACCCCTTTGTAAAAAGAGTTAAAAAATATCTGCTACAAAAAAGGTAAAATAATATTGAATTGTCAAGTTCAATATTTCTTAATTAAGAGAAATGATTTTTTGAACTTGGTATTACTAAACAATTGTGAAATAATTTTTTTTCTTAAAAACAAGTATATCAATCAGGAATGCTGTTTTATTATATGGAACATTTTTTGACCTTTATTTTTTTCAGGGAAGTGATATTAGCCAGTTTAACCAAGCTTCTATCAAATTTTGTACTTACAGAAAGTTATATTTTTTATGATTGTCGATTCAAGCCGACCACATATAGCCATTGTTGGAAGAAGAAATGTTGGCAAATCTTTGCTTGTAAATTCTTTGCTCGATCAAAATGTTTCAACAGTTTCTGCAACTGCCGGAACAACAAAGGATGCAATTACAACTAAGTACGAACTTTTGCCATACGGTCCTGTTGTTATTGTTGATACAGCAGGTATTGATGACGAAGGTGAACTTGGAAAACATCGAATTACAGAAACTATAAAAATTTTATCATCATCAGATTTTGCATTAGTTGTGCTCGATGCCCGCGAAACGCTGCAAAGTAAAGAGCTTGAGCTGTTTGCTTATCTTGATAAACTTCAAATCAATTACATAGTTGTTGTAAATAAAATTGAGTTTGGTGTTAATCCGGTTTTGCTTGAAGAACTTAAAGAACTTTGGATAACACATTTTGAAGTATCGTGTAAAGAAAAAGCCGGCATCGAAGAACTAAAGCGCAGAATAATAAGACTGCTGCCGGAGGATGATGAACCGCCGCTTATAAATGATATTGTTTCTGTCGGCGATGTTGTTGTGATGGTTGTGCCTGTGGATCTAACTTTACCGCAAAGGAAATTAATCCTTTCACAAGTTCATATTATTCGTGAAGCGCTCGATGAAAATGCAATTGTAATCGTCTGTCGGGAAAAAGAACTTGTACTAACTTTAAACAATTTAAAATCATATCCCAATCTTGTAATTGTTGATAGTAATTCACTTTCTCAAATTGCTGAATGTATTCCGGAAAAAATAAATCTTACTACATTCTCCTTGTTGATTGCGCGCCACAGAGGAGATTTACCGCTGTTTATAAAAAGTTTGCGTAAGATTGAAAATCTTAAAAATGGTGATAAAGTTTTAATTGCCGAAGTATGCGTTCATCACAGTCAAGAAGATGGTATTGAAACAATAAAAATTCCAAAGTGGCTGCAGAGTTATACAAAAAAAGATTTACAAATCGATATTTATCACGGAACTGAACTACCGGAAAATTTATCCGCTTACAAACTTATCGTTCATTGCGGTGGATGTTTATTAACACATCGCGCAATGCAAACCAGAATTAACGAAGCGAAACTTATGGATGTGCCGGTTGTTACTTACGGAGTAATAACATCCTATATGCACGGCGCAATACCGCGCGCACTTGTTCCTTTTTCAGATGCTTTTGCTGAGTGGGAAAAAGTTAAAAACAAATAAGGCGCTGCAAATTTTTATTAGTCATTTCGAAGGAGCAAAGTGACTGAGAAATCTCTAAACATACTTAATAAGATTTCTCCCTCTGGTCGAAATGAGGTTAAGCATTTTTACAAAATATAATTATCACTTTGCTCTAACCCGCATACTCTTTCCATCTTTCAATAAATTTTTTTTCAATATAAAATTTTAAACTAAAATATACTGGAGAACTATTACGCCGGAAAAATAGAAGTTGAATCAGACTATGGCGAGGGAACAACTTTTAAAGTATTTTTACCCAAAGCTTAATTGATTTTGCATTAACAATTTATATGATTTAGATGTTCTTACTGATTTTTACCTCTCTCAAAACTACCCAAATCCATTTAATCCAAGCACAACAATTAAGTTTGCATTACCAGTTAAATCAAACCTAACACTAAACATTTACAACACGCTTGGTGAAAAAGTTGCGGAAATATTTAATGAAGAACTTGAAGAAGGATATCACGAAATGATATTCAATGCTTCAGGATTATCATCAGGAATATATTTCTACAAAATAGAAAGTGAAAATTATTCAGCAACAAAGAAATTAATGTTACTAAAATAAATTTCGTAGCTCGGGACTCCGTCCCGAGTTTACTTTTTTTTACTTGGGGTCATAAAACTTCCTAACGCATACATCGCATTTTTTTTACTTGTATTAAATTCTCAGGACAGATTTGTCGCGGCGAACCGAGCTACGGAAGACAAATAAAATCCTTTTTCATTCGTTTTTAATCGTTAATTAATAATTCTTCATCCTACGTTCTATTTCCATTCATCATCATTTTATATTTAGCAAAAGCTAACAAACAGCATATCTTATTTGAGAAGAAAAACTTCTTATCTTTAAGAAAATCAAACCAAAAAAATGCTTAACCCTCACACTAATTACATTAAAATAATTATTTGGTATAAAGAAATATGGCACTTAACATGTTAATTGCTGATTAAGTGAAAACTCTTAATTAACTACATATTCCATAAATTTATCTATAGGGGATAAACATGGCCAAAATAGCAATAATAGACGATGATCCGGATATTGTTGATGCCAGCAGTTTGGTATTAACTTCCAAAGGATACGACGTTATCACCGCTTCTAATCCTGATGATGGTTACAAAATCGTTATGGATCAAAATCCTGATTTAATCATTCTTGATGTAATGATGAATGAACCTGATGACGGATTTTTTCTCGCACAAAAATTCCGCAAAATGAATGTTGACACACCAATAATAATGTACACATCCGTTTCAAAATCTTTAGGGATGGAGTTTGGTGCAAGTGAAATGGTGCCCGTTGATGAGTTTGTTGAAAAACCAATTTCACCCGAAACATTAATTGACAAAGTAGAAAAACTTTTAGCAATACATTTTAAGGAGTAGAGTAAATGCTTGTTGTAGAAAAAAATGCTCTCTCCGAAGAGATAGAGGGCTACGTAATAAAATACGGTAAAGACAGATCATCTCTACTGCCGGTGCTTCAGGCAATACAAAGAAAGCACAGTTATGTTAGCGATTTTGCAATGCAGGAAGTTGCACGATTAATTGATATTCATCCTGTTGAAGTTTTTAGCGTAATATCTTTTTATTCTTTCCTTCATTCAAAACCTACGGGAAGAAATATTGTGAGACTTTGTCAGACAATCACTTGCGATATGGCTAATAAAAATAAAGTTGTAGAAGCAATCGAAAGAGAACTTGGAATTAAGTTTGGTGAAACAACAAAAGATAATCGCATAACACTTGAACATACAAACTGTGTTGGCATGTGCGATCAAGGACCTGCTATGATGATAAATGATAGAGTTTATACAAAACTTGATCCTGAAAAAGCAGTTAATATTCTTAACGAAATCAAGTAGAGAGAAGAAATGAAAACACAAACTAAAATAAATATATTAAAAACTGAAAGAACAGGTCCCGTTATCTTTTCTGATTATAAAAGTGGAGAAGGTATAAAAAAAGCATTAAAGCAAAAAAAAGAAGACATACTTTTTGAACTTAAAGATTCAGGTTTAAAAGGAAGAGGCGGTGCTGGTTTTCCAACTTCAACTAAGTGGATGTTAACTGCCGCAGCAAAATCTGAAAAGAAATTTATTATATGTAATGCTGATGAAGGTGAACCAGGTACTTTTAAAGACAGAGTTCTTTTAATGGAATATCCGCAATTGGTTTTTGATGGAATGGTAATCGGCGGATACACAATCGGTGCACAAACTGGAATCGTTTATTTGCGTGCGGAGTATGAATACATGCTTGAAGAGTTAGAAAATTATTTAACCAATATGCGTGAAGATAATTTACTCGGAAATAAAATTTTAGGAAGCGATTTTTCTTTTGATATTTCTATCAGACTTGGTTCTGGAGCTTATGTTTGCGGTGAAGAAACTGCACTAATCGAATCACTTGAAGGCTTTAGAGGTGAACCTCGTAATCGTCCTCCGTATCCTGTAAACAGAGGTTATCTGGGTTATCCCACAGCGGTAAATAATGTAGAAACTCTTTCCGCAGTTCCTCATATAGTTATGAAAACCGGAAGCTGGTTTGAAAAATTTGGAACCGATAGATCAACCGGATCAAAACTATTTTCTGTTTCCGGTGATTGTGAAAAACCCGGCGTGTATGAATTACCATGGGGCACAACTGTAAGTGAGCTTCTTGATTTAGTTGCTGCAAAAAATACAAAGGCTGTTCAGATTGGCGGAGCTTCCGGTATTTGTATTCCCAAATCGCACTTCGATCATAAATTTGGTTATGAATATATTCCAACCGGCGGATCGGTTATAATTTTTAATGAAACAAGAAATATGTTACACGTTCTTAAAAACTTTATGGAGTTTTTTGTGGAAGAATCCTGCGGGCAATGTACACCATGCAGAATCGGAAATGTTAAACTTCTTGAAGGTATTAATATGATCGAACGTGGAGAATATACTTTTAAATATATTAACACTTTAAAAGAACTTGGAAAAACTATGCAGGTAGCTTCTAAATGTGGATTAGGACAATCGAGTCCAAATTCATTTTTATCTATTTTAGAAAACTTTAAAGATGAAATCTTTCATACGTTAGAAAATAATGGATCAAACGGAAAGGCAGTTAAGTGATGAAAGAAAAATCAAGAACACCAATGGCTCAACAAGCTTTAACTGTTGAAAAACCAACCATTGAAGATGGAATTGGAAGTAGAGTAACTGTTGAGATAAATGAAAAAAAGGTAAGTGTTCCGTTTGGAACTACAATTCTTGAAGCATGTAAAGAAAATCAAATTCACGTTCCAACACTTTGTCATCATCCTGATCTTTGCATTGCCGGTACATGCCGTGTTTGCGTTGTTGAAGTTGAAGGAATGAGAACGCTACAAACAGCATGTTCATTTCCAATTACAAATTCTATAAAAATAAAAACATCAAGTACAATGGTTCGCAAAGCAAGAAGACATATAATTGATCTTCTTTTAAGTGAACATTACGGTGAATGTTATTCCTGTGTAAGAAATAATAATTGTGAACTTCAAACACTCGCAAAAGAATATGGAGTTGATTCATACACATTTGGACATGTTGAAAAACCTGTTTTTGAAATGGATATTTCATCTTATTCCGTTATCCGCGATATGAATAAATGTGTTAACTGCCGCAGATGCGTAAGAACTTGTATTGATCTTCAGGAAGTTGGAGTATTGGAAGCAATTGGTCGCGGAGATAAAACACACATCGGAACATTTTTAGAAAAACCTTTAGCTGATGTGGTTTGTATAAACTGCGGTCAATGTATTAATCGCTGCCCAACAGGTGCATTAAAAACTAACGATCCATCGGATGTAATTTGGAATGCTATTGATGATCCAACAAAACATGTTGTAATACAAACTGCACCGTCTCCGCGAGCTGCAATTGGTGAAGTGTTTGGCTTAGAACCCGGTAAATCTTTTACCGGCGAACTAAACACAGCGTTACGAAGAATCGGTTTTGATGTTGTGTTTGATACAAACTTTACTGCCGATCTTACAATCATTGAAGAAGGAACAGAATTAATTTTAAGACTTTACAAAGCATTGGTTAAAAAAGAACAAGTTGCAATTCCACAATTTACCTCCTGCTCACCAGGCTGGGTAAAATATCTTGAACATTTTTATCCAGAGTATCTTGATAATTTAAGTTCTGCAAAATCACCACAACAAATGTTTGGAGCGCTCATTAAAACTTTTTATGCAGAGAAGAAAGGCATTGATCCAAAAGATATTGTATCAGTTGCGGTTATGCCTTGTTCAGCTAAAAAGTTTGAATGCAACAGACCGGAAATGGTTGATTCAGGTTTTAAAGATGTTGATTTTGGATTAACCACTCGTGAACTTGGGCAGATGATAAAAGAAGCGGGAATATATTTACCGGAAATGCCAAAGTCGCATTTTGATGATCCATTTGGTGAAGCATCCGGCGCAGGATTAATTTTTGGTGCAACAGGCGGCGTTATGGAAGCAGCTTTAAGAACGGTTATTGAATTAGTAACCGGAAAAAAAGTTGAAGATGTTTTTGCAAACGCAGATATAATTCCTTTACGCGGATTTGAAGGAATAAAATATGCTGAACTGCCGATTACAGAAGTTGGTCCTGTTCCAAAATTGTTAGCGCATCTTGTACCTGATTGGAACTGGTTAAAAGGAGCAACACTAAAGGTTGCAGTTGCACACGGAACAGCAAACGCCAAAAAAATTATGGATGATATAAAAGCCGGCGGTAAATTTAGTGAATGTCATTTTATTGAGTTCATGGCTTGTCCGGGCGGTTGTATTGGCGGTGGTGGTCAACCAATTCCTACTACTGAAGAAATTAGAAAGATGAGAGCAAAAGCTATTTATGATGAAGATAATTCTTTGCCGTTAAGAAAATCTCATGAGAATAGACATGTTACAGAATTGTATGATGTGTTTTTAACTGATGGACCGTGTGGACATATTTCGCATAAACTTCTTCACACGCATTATGTGAAGAGAGGAAAGTATATAGCTTAGATTAGGTTTGTCATGCTGAACCTGCCTGTCGGCAGACAGGTTTATTTCAGCATCTTAAAACTATAATATGTTTGTCATTCCCGTGAACCTGCCTGCGGTAGGCAGGAACAGGAATCCAAAATCTGTTATATTAAATAGATTCTCACTTGCGTGGGAATGACAATTTGAGGATTCTGATTTTTTTTAAAATATAGCCTCGCCTTTTAAGGCGGGGATTAATATTGACAAATAGCTAAGGGGCTTTAGCCCAATATTAATATAATGTTTGGACTAAAGTCCAAAGTTTCCTGTTCATTGATTTTCCCCGCCTTAAAAGGCGGGGCTATTGTCTTTGTGTCTCGTCCTGAAAAAAGTTGACTACAGTCAAAAATAAATCAGGAAAGCAGCTATGAAAAAAGTCAGCAGCATCCCCTCATATCCCACCTATAGTCAAGCATTCAAACTGCAAGTAGTTCGGGAATATGAGCGAGG
>JBDTRQ010000444.1:0-7860 GCA_039931535.1 Ignavibacteriota bacterium | reverse complement strand
CGATACTATTTAGTTTTTGAGCTTTCATAAACTAATTTTCAACTCTTAGTATAGGAAATGGCTCATCTTTCTTTAGCAGATGCTCAAATTGTTTATATGTAATTAGCCCGAGTTCTGATTTGGGTTCAAGTGCAATTACAATCATATTATTTTTTAACTGATTTGTTGGAATAAAAATATAATCACTTTCAATCAAATCATTTGAAATTGTTTTTACTTCAACGACAGGATTAACAATTATATCACGTTCAAAATCCATAGAATCAATTCCACTTATAAAATATTGTTCAATTTTATCCGTATCAGATTTTTTGTAATCAGTATAAATTAAATCCTGTCTATCTGCCCAATCAATAATTTCAGAAAGTTTTTTCGGGACTAAATATCCCTTCGGTCTTTCAACATCATAAATAGATTTTACAATTGGGCGATAATCGTTTACAGTTATTACCGTATCTTTATTTGAATAATATGAAAGCAGCGGCATTTCTAGTTTACTTCCATCAGCAAAATGGTCTAACTGAATTGCAACTTTATTTGATACTGTTCCATTAATTAATTTTTCTCTTTCAGTTTTAACTATCTTTTTTAGTTCATCTTTATGGTTAAAAGCAAACTCCAGTAACCCGCGCATGCCTGTCATTTGCCCTTCAGCGCGATGTTTTATGTTATCAACAAAGCTATCTTCACCATTCATTCCTTCCTGAATAAAAGAAAAACTATTTTGTATTCCGAAACTTTGTCGTCCATCATTTATATCAAAAGTGCTGTATCTTATGTAATCTATTTCTGGTGGACCACCAGGACTGTATTCAAAGTACGAGAAATTTCTATCGTTCAAATATTTTTTAATAAACGGCAGATAATTCTTTTTCGACAAAATTCTTATTTCATCGGATACATTTACATTTGTTGTTACACCAACTTCTTCATCGTTATTTTCCCGGTATCCAAATTTTTTATCCGTCTCGCCATAAGGATAATATTCATGCACATCCATTGTAACTTCAAAAAGATACTTGTTAAAAAGTTTATGCAGTGCAATCGTCTCAGGTTCGGTAAGGATTAAATGATTTCGATTTAAATCCATATCGTTACCGTTGCGTCTCTGGTTTTTTTCAGAGCCATCGGGGTTCATTTGCGGAACTAAAACAAAATCAATTTTATCAAACAGATATTGATTTTCAGATTTTAATAATTCATTAATTAAAAGAAGAGCACCTTCTTTTCCGGATTGTTCATTGCCATGCTGCTGTGCAAAGATTAATGCTTTTATTTTTAATTCATCTTTTCCAAATCCATTTTTAGAAAAATAAACAGCAAATAATTCTCTGCCTTCAATAGATTTTCCGATCACTTCACTTGTTATCAAATCTGATTTATCATCAACTTCTTTAATGTATTGTGCAAGTTCTGTGTGAGAAGTTATTTTTTGATAATTACTTTTTTCTAATGGAGTTGTAATACCCTGTGAAAAAATATTTATTGAGGCAAAAACGAAAAGAAGAAAAATAATTTTAATCATTTTAAAAGCACCATTGGTTTTGTTTCAGAATAGTTTTGGGTTGATAGTTTATAGAAATAGATTCCGCTGCTTAATTTAGAATTTACAATGTAGAATGTAGAATGAAATCCAGGTTCTTGATACTCATTTAAGATTGTTTCTAATTCATTACCAAGAACATCAAATAATTTTAATGTGACTTTTCCAGAATTTTTCAAATTCCAACTTAATATTGTTGAGGGATTAAACGGATTTGGATAATTCTGATAAAGCACAAACTCGTTTGGAATCGAATTTGAGAGGCTATTATCAACATCCGTTAGGTTATCAAATCTGCCCTGTTCCAATAAATAATTTATATCGGAATAATTAGTTAGTGAAAATCGTAAATCATTCATTGCTGCAACTTGTCTTGGTCCAATACTTCCGCTTGCACGATAAGTTGATGAATCAACCTTTGTAGTAGCTCGCGCATCAACAATTAAATATGGAGTTTGAACATTTCCGCTAATCGAATTACCGGAAGAAGATGAATTTATTTTTAATCTATCATTACCATTTAAATAAACACCGATGCGTTTTCTGTTTCGCATCATACCCCAAAGCACTGCACTCATTCTATTTTCATAAAAATCAGAGTTATCAAAAATCAACGGTTGAAAAATCAAATCACCAAAAATATTTAGACCTTCGTTCATAGTCATTTTGCCACGATACCCTGCATACAAATCTGTATCTGTGTTTCCAATAAAATTTTGCCCGGCAATTTTGCCTGTGTTACCGAAAAAGAATACCGGAATTTGCTGTGTTAATGAATTATAAAACGCAGAATTAACTAATCCACCAGGTTGATTGAGATAACTTAAAACATTTAATGAATCGCCTGCAAACACAAAACAAGTTGCTTGGTTTATTTTACTAGCTTCAACCGAATCATTAAGATTTGAAGTTGTTAGATATGTTACAGAATAATTGTAACTGTTGTTTGTTAAGTAATCAGTAATTGGAGTAAGTGAACTGCTGAATCCCGGATGAGAAACTATAAGAATATTTCCGCTGTTATTTTCAGAAAGAAAGGCTGCTAGATTTGAATTCAATTGTGCAGCAATATCATTACTACCCGTTAAATAAAAACTTGTTTGCGGATAATGCCAAACTTGATTTACATCAAAATCTTTTGCTGAAGGAGGAATAAAAGAAATTTCATTGTTGATAAAATCATACTTCCATCCTTTAGTGAGAAGATGAGATTTTAAATTTTCAATTGTGTATTTGCAGGAAGTTATAGCAGAATAATTTGTTAAAGCATCTTTATAAAAAATTGAAACAGCGCCGCTGGTCACAACTTCTCCGATTCCATCTGGAGAAATACAAATTGCTGTTCTGTCATCGATACCAACTCCTATTAAATCTACACCCGAATTGTAATGCTGATTATAAATCATTGCAATCAATCTGCCCTGTCTTGCTCGTTCTGTAAAATGTGTATCAAACAAAACATTTGGAACAAGATTCAAAAAATTATTTTCAAATTTCATTCTGTTGTAAAAAGGATTGCGAAGTGCATCATCGGGATAAGCTGAACCACTTTGTGCGCTAAAATCAACATCACCAAGAACTGCGGCTCCTGCGCTTGTTCCCGCAATAACTCCCCCATTTTGAAAAACAAAATTTATTGCAGAATCAACTTTAGTTCCTTTCCAAAAACGAATGTAATCCCATTGATCACCGCCGCGAATAAAAATTGCTTTAGCTGTTATTAATTCATCGTAAGTGGCTTGTTGATTGGCAACAGCGATTGAAGGAATTGTTTTGTTGTAAGCAGTGTCTGCGCCAAAAGACATAAAATAAGTTGGCAGCCAGCTTGTTGCATCTGCAACATCAATTATAATAATTTTTCCGCTGTCTGATTTTTGAACTATCCAACTGTAAGGCGCATCGCTCCAATTATTATAATCTTCCGAACCGCCGCCGATAGCACAAACATAACCTTGCGCGCTAACATTTGAATATAAGAAAAGAAAAGATGCAATAAATATTTTATAGATTAACTTCACACTGCCGCTTCATTAATTCATTTCAAACCGTAATTTGATTTCATTCAAAACATTTTCATCAATCCATTTATAAAAGTTCTTAGCTTCAGTTTTATCTATTCCTGATTTGTGCCAATTAGATAATTTTTCTTTTGCTTGATGCAGAATCTCTTTTTCAATGGGAATTAGTTTTTGGCGCACACCCGAATTTTCGTTGTTCATCAGCGCCGCAAGATTTAGGTAATTTTCATTTGCATCGTTTTGATCTGAGAATACTTTGTCCTTTAACTGCAATGCAAGATTGCATAATGGTGCATTTCCTGATTCATCAGCTTGAAGAATTTTTGGCATTGTTCCGTCATCTAAAAGCCAAACGGGAATTACAACAGAAGTAAGCGGAAAACCAAGTATAGCCCACATTGTTGTTAAGGATGCAGATTCATTTTCTTTAACACCCTGAACTACAATTGCAGCAGAAGTAGAATGCCTTGGAATATAATCTCGGAAATAAACGTAATCGGGTTTGTTCTTATCTACCGGCAAAGATTTTGTAAGATCGGTATTAGTAAATGAATGGATTAAACATCTTGGAACATCATTTATTAAAAACTCAAAAGATATTTTTCCGTTATCATATTTTTTAGAAAATATTTCTGATGCAGTCTGATATCGTATATATCCAAAACCTTTATTCTCTTCACCGGAATTAGAAAAGTTTGTTCTTATAAGATATCCATTAGGTGCAACAGCCTGATCATTAACATCATATTTTGTAAACTTAAAATTATCTGTTTCATAATAAGCAGCGCCACCATTTGCATCGATAACTCCAAAGTTTGCTTCAACACCGAGCGGCTTTGGCAAATTATTCAACATCTTTTCAAAATCCTCCAAAGTTTTGCATTGCTGCAGCGCCATTTTCATAATGATGCCTTCAAGATCAGAAATTTTTGTTGTGTCATTAATCTTAAGATTGTATGAGGCTGAATTCATTATCCCGAAACCAAATTCATTAAATCCGCACCAAACTTCTTTGTTATTTTTATCTTCGGAGTTTACCAACCCGATAAATCTATATTTGCCGTCAAAGAAATACACAAGTCTATTTTGCAAAGCATCTGCATCCCTATTTTTTAATAACAATGGTCTGCCGTCATCAGTTGCTTTGCCTGATACTACTGCGGTTGTGCAAGGATTAATTATTGATGGCAATACTAAAAAAACAATAAATGCTAAAACAAATTTTTTCATTACTTATCCGTTTCTAAAAACTTAAATTAACAGAAATACGATGTACACTTGGCAGAATATCATAAAGTGAAAACGCATAATCAAAATAAACAGCGCTGCCGCCTAAAGGAACATTTGCACCGGCACCAAATGTAAAATCCTGGTCATCGTAATTGTATTTATATCCTGCCCGTACAAAAAATCTATCGAAGAAAGAAAACTCAGTACCAAAATGCGCGCGCTCTGCATTATCATTGGGATGAGTTACATCAATTGCACCACGCATTTTTACAAAATCGTATTCAAAAACATCAAAGCCAATTCCAACTTGAAAGTTTAGTGGAAGCGAATAATCTTCAGTACTTAAACGGCTTGGCGTTAATCTGCTTTGTGAATAATTATCATCTTTACGATAAACAAAATCAAGATCAGGTCCGTCATACTTCATATCAGCGCCAAAGTTTGTCATGCACATCGCAATAGTAAGATTTTGAAAATCCAATCTGTATTGTGTACCAATATCAAAGGCAATACCGGTAGCGGTTTCATTCCAGATCCTTTGATTTACATATTTAACAGTTACACCAACACTAAATCTATCTGTTAAATATTTTGCATAAGACACACCGAGCGCAATATCACCGGCATCAAAATATCTACCGGTTCCGTTTGGCTGTTCCTCAGTTGTGATTTCCATTTTATCAGTTGTAAATAAAACCATGCTTGCACCAAACGTTCCCATCTCGCCCGCATTATAAACAAGTGATGCAGCATTAAAATCAAAAAGATCAAACCAGTTCATATAAGAAAAATGCGCCTGCACATTGTTTACTTTTACAATTCCTGCAGGATTCCAGAAAATTGCAGAGGCATCATCAGCTAAGCCAACAATAGCACCGCCCATTGCTTCTGAACGCGCACCAACAGGTATTTGAAGAAACTGTGCTCCGGATGTTCCAAGATTTGGATTTTGTGCAAATAAATTTCCGAAGCTAACTACAAATAATATAAGTGATAATATTTTTTTCATTTTATCTCCTGCTTCAGATTATTTAATTATTGCAAATCGTTCTTTGTACTCGGAATCTTTTGTCTTAACAACATAGATATACATTCCGGCTGCTAACTCTCTTCCGCCTTCAGTTCGTAAATCCCAAATTTCAGTTCCATTAGTAGCATTATGATTTAAAGTTTTAATCAAATCTGCATCAACAGTAAAAATATAAATTGTACACTCCGGCGGAAGATTAACAAATTGGATTTGCCGTAACGGTTCACGTCGTAGTTCTCCAAACTCAGGTTCATAAAGTGAAGAAACTATATATGGATTTGGAACTACGCGTATTTTATTCAATTCACTCGTAACCCTCTGCTGATCAATTTGTGCACCTTTTATTTTAAATGAATACGAATCTTTTATGTTTGGCTGAATCGGTTTTATCGTTTCAATGGAAAATTTATTTCCCGCTGCAGGAGGTGCTGCTGATGGAAAAATTATTGTCCCTTCAATTCCATCAAAAGTAAATGTATCCGATGAAAACAAAGTGTCAAGTTGTATATCTGTATCAGTAACAGATAACAAAACAAAACTATTATTATCTAGTGCTCCATTTCCTTCTATTGAAGCGATGTAAATTTTATCTTGAACTAAGCTTGCATCTGAAACTGTGAAATCCATTTCAACATTATCTGTTCCGCCAATTCTTGATACATTACTAATTATTTGCGGTTCAACTAATTGAATTGAAATACCATCAATCGTTGTTTGGACTTGATCTAATTGATGCGGACGATTTTTAATCACCGAATCCTGTTGATTACGAACAACCGTCATCGCATAATTAATTGTAATTACATCACCCTGTTCCGGTCTAAATTCAGGCGCAGTTATTGAACTATCACGCATACTAACTCTTAAACCATCGCCTGTAATTACAAGATCTCTTCCGCCATTTGGATACGGATATCCGGCTCTTATAACTGTGTTTAAAGTAACATTCTTAAAATCAAACAAACTTGAGCTTGTAAATTCTAATGCATATTTATAAGGCTTAGTAACTGCAGAATCTGTAACCAGAATTGTAATATCGGTTGCAAGATCACCTACTTCTTTTCTCGGTACAAAGTTAAAAGTTGTTTTATACTCATTACCGGCAAGTGCTTCATCATCAATTGCTGATACTTCAAATAAGTAGTTTGAAATTCCGGTATTTAAATTTGCTACATCAATTGCAGATACGGATGATCTGCCGATTGCATTAGACCTTGGAGTTACTGAAACTGTATTTACTGCATCAAGTGAGTTTCCAATTGCACTCTCTAAACTTTCTAAGAGTTCACTTCCTTTATCATATGCAGTTACCGAATACCAATATTCAAATCCGTTTATTACTGTGGTATCAACATAACTATATCGTAATCCTGAGTTACTGCCTATCGAATTTACAAGATCAAATTCAGCAATTTTATCCCAATTGATTCCTCTATCCTTGCTTCTGTAAAGTCTGTAGCCTTCAAAATCATAACCTGAAAATTCATCATAACTTAGCTCTGCTTTATCATCCCAATATAGTGTTGCTCTAAAATCTCCATTTGAAGAGGACAAATTTGGACGACTTGGTGGTTTTGGCAAATTAAAGTTTGCATCTACGGCATTCTGTGCTACTACTGCTGCATTAATCATCTCTTCATAAGTATCACCAGCAACAAATGCAGTATAAAAGACTAAAGTATCAGAAGGACTTATTATGTATGGTCCCGATGAAATATGACCTTGTATATCCATACCGGATGCAGGAATTGTACCCGGATCATCGAAGTGAAGATTCCCAGTGGTGCCTGGGTGAAAATATTTGCTTCCAATTGATGAATTGTACAGATCAGGATCCGAAGACATAAACCCATATTGAATTGTATCTTTGTCAGCAAGGTTATCATCGTCATATAACATGTAATGCATATCCGTTACGCCAAGTTCTGTTCCATTAATTTCCGGAGTTCTTAACATCATTACACCAAAAAATCCTGTCTTTCCACCAGGCCATTCTCCTGAAACACCATCATCATAAAAGTAAATTAAATTTTGTGATT
>JBDTRQ010000443.1:0-2611 GCA_039931535.1 Ignavibacteriota bacterium | reverse complement strand
TAAAAAATGTTCTTTAACAAGAAAAACCATTTACACAAATTATTTTACAGACTCCCAAATCCAAATTGACAATAAACACAAATAGAAGTTACTACCGATTGTATAATAGTCTAAATCATTAATACCAAAAGTGCAATTGTAATACAAATGAATCATTATCAATTGAAGGATCTTCAAAAACCAATCTGTACTGAGGGCGAACTTCTATAAAACTATACGGATGAAATTCAAAACCGAATATCATTCTTGAAATTTCATCTGAATTGACAGCTTCATTAAAATCTATTCTATCATATCTAACCACAGCATCAAGTCCTGTTAAGATACCATAAGCAACTTCTAACATAAGGATATTTGATTTTGTATTTGGTATGGAAAGGTCTTTTACTAGATCATATTCTGCCAAAAGTGAAAATTCATCATAACCAAAACCAAAAAATCCCCCATACATATCAGTATTTAATGGCCCTTCACTACCGCCAAGTTTCACTGCAGCATATGAACCACCAAACATCAATCCAACCTCTCCAAATCGAGGCGTAATTTCTGCTCGCACTGTGTATGTTGGATCTTTTGTGTAATTACTTGTTGCATCGGAAAGGTTAGAGCCAATGCTTGCACTAGCATAAAGCCAAGTATCTTCGAAAAATCCTATTTCAACTCCGACTTCTCTATAGAACGGATTAAAAATCAATCCTTCTCTGGTATAAGCAGTATGGTCGTCTAATCTAATACCAAAGTTAGGTGTATAAACACCTGCTTTTATGTAAGCATTTCCGGGAAGAATTCTTGCAACGCCGTAACCTTCCCAAAGCTCGTTTACAAAATCGTATTTACCTACAAGATTAATTTGTTTCGATAATGCGAAGTTAGTGTGAAGCGCCGCTGTCATATTCTGGAAATATGTTCGTTTACTTGATTGTGAATAAATGTACTGTGTTCTGTAATCAAGCCCTATAGAAATATTGTCAGAAATTCTTGGAGACATAATAAAATCTTTGTCACGTTCAGATATCATACTTAAAGTATTTTTCCCCCAATGCCAGCCATCTGAACTTCTTATTCCACCGCCACTTGGATTATAATGGCAATCGCTGCACTTATCGCCGAGCTTAACTGCAAATCTTGGCAGTGCCATCAAATCTAATGAAGATAGAATCAACATAAAAAATAAAAATAATAGAATTAATTTGTTCATATCTTTCCTTTGTTAATTAATTATTCAGTTATAAATATCCTAAATGGTACTATAACTCTCAAATTGGAATACTTAAATAGTTTCTATTATGAACTGATAGTGACATTTTATTTAAAAATATTTCCAGTTTTTCTGAATATGTGCACTTTTTATGAGCTGGTATTGATATGTATTACAATACTTCATTTAGAAGCAGGATATCAGCTGATATGTTGGCAATGATTTATTTGGCATTTAATTTTATATATTATTTATCACTACTGTCCCGTTAAAAGTCGAATAAAAACAATTGGTTACGGGACTGATAGTTTTGATTTAAGTTGCAATTTTTGTTAAGTAGTTGATTAATAAAGACTTTGCTAAAAATATTTATGCTCAAAATCTGTAATATAGTGTAAAGACTTTCAGCAACATTTAATTTCTTCTTGATAATAGCAATAATTACATAAACAGAGATGGCCGAATAAATTTGAACCTTGACAGCATTTTCACTTGTACCGTAAAAAGACTTAATTCTCAAATGCTGCTTAATCCATTTGAAGAATAATTCAATTTTCCATCGGTCTTTGTATAAACGCGCAATCATATCGGCATCGAGTGAAAAATTGTTGGTTAGAAAAATTAGTTCTTTGTTATTTTCTTTATCGACGAACTTGATTTTTCTAATTTGTTCTGGATACAGAGTTGATGTTTTTACTCCGGTTAGCTTGACAGTTTGATCATACTTGATGTATTCGTATTTAGAAACATCGTTGGAATAAATCCTTTTAGAAGCTAAGTTATTTTTTGCTCTTGTAATAAAGAATGCGTTTTTATTCTTAAGAGTAAACAGTCTTTCAAAATCGATATAACCTTTATCGATGATGTAGAAAGCCGATGTTTCAATAGAAATTAGATCTAAGATATTTACATCGTGAACCTTACCGGAAGTAATGTGAATAAAGGTTGGAATCGATGTTCTAATATCAAGAAGCGTGTGTAATTTAATGGCAGATTTGTTCTTTCTGAACTTTGCCCAAGGGAATAAAGACATGCAAAGATCAATTGTAGTTGAATCCAGTGCATAAAGAGAATTATCAAGTTCTTTGTAAATAAGTTCGTCTTTTGTGTAGAGCGAAAGTGCTTCTCGAATCAAATGATTAGCAAAGCGTGCAAATATTTTCCAGTCACGAGTTTCATTAGCACGAGATAAATTAGTTCTGGAAATATTTCCCTTAATACCCATATGGTATAGTTTCTCTGAATTTGACCGCAAGCATGTTTCTATATCGCGGAGAGATTCTCTAAATGTCAGTTGTGCAAAAGCCAGAGATAAAAGTTGATCCCAACAAGAGAACGTTCTGAATCGATAATTTCCTTTGTACTCGGAAACAAGTTGATCAAAAATATTTTTAGGTGCATAATCCATAATCT
>JBDTRQ010000442.1:0-11879 GCA_039931535.1 Ignavibacteriota bacterium | reverse complement strand
ATCATTCAATAACAGACAACGAAGCTTTGGAGGCAGTGAAATTAATTTCAGAATTGGAGGGAATAATTCCCGCTTTAGAAACAGCACATGCACTTGCATACTTAAATTATCTTACACCTCAAACTTTAACGGATGAAATCATAGTCGTTAACATAAGCGGCAGGGGCGATAAAGATTTAAACACGATCATTAATTATTTTGATATGAAATGAAACAAAGCAAATTAGAAAAATTTATTGGTAACGTAACTAATGATGACAATAAAATACTTTCTGTTTTTCTTACCTGTGGTTTTCCTTCTACAGAAGGATTTGAGGAATTAGCTTTATCGGTATTTGATGCTGGCGCTGATATAATTGAATTGGGAGTCCCATTTAGTGATCCTATTGCTGATGGTTCTGTTATTCAGTTTTCATCTCAAAAAGCGTTATCAAATAAAATTAACCTGGAACAAACTTTAGAGATAGCCAGGAAAATAAAAGAAAAATCAGCTAAGCCAATTATTTTAATGGGATATGCTAATCCCTTTTTAAGCTACGGTATTTCTAATCTGTCCACATCAATTAAACAAATTGGGATAGATGGAATTATTGTTCCCGATGTACCACTTGAAGAGAGTGATGATTTTTTTGGAAATGATTTTGCGGACATTGATACAATAATGCTTGTTAGTCCAACAACTCCAGAAGCAAGAGTAATTGAAATAGGAAATAAAAGTTCTGGATTTGTTTATTGTGTTAGCACTATGGGAATTACCGGAAAGCAAAATATTGTTGATAAAAATTCAGTGGAGTACGTTAAATCGATTAAAAATTTATTACAGACTAAAAACGTTTTAGTTGGCTTCGGTATTTCCGATGAGGAAAGTGCAAAAACTTTTTCTGCTGCAAGCGATGGAATAATAATTGGAAGTGCCGTCATAAAATCCCTAATGAATTCAAACGACACTTATAAAGAAACTTTAGATTTTATTAAGAGAGTAAAAAGTAAAATTTCTAAATAACTATTTTATACGCGAACAATCATTTCAATTTCAACAGCAGCATTAAGCGGAAGTGATGTTACTCCAACTGCACTTCGTGTATGCAAACCAGCATCACCAAAAATTTTTCCAATAAGCTCTGATGCTCCATTTGCAACTATAGGTTGAGCAGTAAAACTTTCAGCACTAGCAACAAACACAGTTAGTTTTACCACTTCAACAATTTTATCAAGATTACCGATAACTCCTTTAATTGCTGCCAAACAATTTAGTGCACAAATTTGAGCAGCTTTCTGTCCATCTTCTTCTGTTAATTCCTTTCCAACTTTACCAGCAAATTTTATTTCGCCTTTAACTGAAGGCACTTGTCCGGATGTCATTACAAGATTACCAACTTGCTTTGCAGGAATATATGCTGCTAAAGGTTTTGAAACTTCAGGAACTTCAAATCCAAGTTCTTTAATTTTTTCTTCTATCATAATTTCTCCTATGGATAAAATATTTTTTATTAAATTTGATTCGAAATATTTAATTAAAAGGGTTTCGAATGACTGACAGCAAATTTACGGATTTTGTAGCGATTGTTAAACGATTAAGAAAAGAATGTCCGTGGGATAAAGAGCAAACCAATGATTCAATAAAAGCAAATACAATTGAAGAGGCTTACGAAGTTGTTGAAGCTATTGATAATAAGGACTTTGATGAACTAAAAAAAGAACTTGGCGATTTATTATTGCACGTTGTTTTCCATACCCAAATAGCTGAAGAAGAAAAGCATTTTAATATTGATGATGTAATCGATTCCATACAAGAAAAATTGATTAGAAGACATCCACACGTTTTTGGTGAAACAAAAGTAGTAGATTCTAACGAAGTAAAAAAAAATTGGGAAGAAATTAAACTTAGTGAAGGACGAGAATCCGTACTTGATGGCGTGCCCTACAAATTGCCAGCATTACAACGTGCACACAGGCTGCAAGAAAAAGCTGCAAAAGTTGGATTTGATTGGGAACAGAAATCTGATGTTTGGAAAAAAGTGATTGAAGAAATTGAGGAAATGCATCAATCGGAAAAAAGTGAAACTAAAGATAAATTAGAAAAGGAAGTTGGCGATGTGTTTTTTGCAATGGTTAATTATGCAAGATTTCTTAACATCAACCCTGAGGATGCTTTAAGAAGAACGAATGAAAAATTTATAAAACGATTTAACTACGTTCAGCAGAAGGTTAAAGACACAGGCAAGGCAATTTACGAATCAAATCTTGAAGAGATGGATAAATACTGGAATGAAAGTAAAAAACTAAATGGATTTGATTAGTTTTTCCCGTTGCCGTTAAATTTATCGTAAGCATCAATAATATCTTTAACAAGTTTATGTCTAACAACATCTTCTCTATCAAAATAAACAAAACCAACGCCATCAATTCCGTTTAAAATTTCTTTTGCTTGTATCAATCCGCTTTTTGTTTTTGAAGGTAAATCAATCTGGGTAATATCTCCGGTGATAATCGCTTTTGAGTTTTCGCCAAGACGAGTTAAAAACATTTTCATCTGAACATCAGTTGCATTTTGTGCTTCATCAAGAATTACAAAAGCATTGTTTAAAGTTCTTCCGCGCATGTAAGCTAAAGGAACTATTTCAACAATTCCTTTTTCAATATATCCTTTTAACTTTTCAGAAGGCATCATATCATCCAAAGCATCGTATAAGGGGCGCAGATACGGGTCAATCTTTTCTTGAAAATCACCAGGTAAAAATCCAAGACTTTCGCCGGCTTCCACTGCGGGGCGAGCAAGTACAATTCGTTTTACTATTCCCCTTTTAAGTGCAGAAACAGCGAGTGCAACTGCAAGATAAGTTTTTCCGGTTCCGGCTGGACCAATAGCAAAACAAATATCATTTTTATTTGCAACTTGAAAGTATTTTTTTTGTCCTAAAGTTTTAGCTTTAACAATATCGTTTTTGGTGTAAAGAACTATCGAATCAAAATCTTCTTCATTGATAATTTCTTTGCCTTCGGCGGTAAGATTTAGAATCGTCTCAACATCATTTCTGTTTAATCTGCCGCTTGTGTTAAGTACATAAGACATTTCTTTAATTACTTTTTCAACAAGTTCAACTTCTTCTAATACACCTTTAATATTTACAATATCACCGCGCACGCTAATAGTAGAGTTAAAACGGTCTTCCAGAATTTGAAGATTAGAATCGTTTGCACCAAGCAGTGCAAGCATATCGATTCCATTTAATGTAATTTTCTTTTCTGCTGTTGTCATATTAGTTTAAATATAAAAAGCCCTCATCAATAAAGATAAGGGCTTCAATAAATTTGAAAAGAATAAAAATCAATTATTGAACAGGAGCTGGTTTATAATTAACTCTTAGTTTTTCATATTTTGATTTTTCTTCTTCAGTAAGATTAGGAACTTTAAATGTTTGATTTGGGAAAATTAAATCTGGATTCTTAATCTGATCTCTGTTAGCCTGGTAAATTACTGGCCAAGCGAAACCGTTACCGTAATGTTCTGTTTTCTTTGCTATATTCCAAAGACAATCACCTTTTTTAACGGCGTAACTTATGTCTGTTGGAGCTTCAACCCAATTATCAAGACTGCCTTGCATTTGATTGTGAACTTTATTGTAAAATTCCGGCAATGCAGAAATTTTATTCATCTTAAGAGTATTAAGATCAGTTTGTCTATCAGCTTTTGGTCCTTCTTTTCTTTTGATCATACCATCTAATTCATTAACAGCTTTTCTGTAGTTGTTAACATCATTACGAGTAGCACCAACGATCTGATATAATTCGTCAATACATTCTTCAGGATCCTGAAGATTCATGGCTTTTAGATTATCAATATCACTTTTAAGTGCATTGATTTCGGTTTCTAAAGCGGCTTTTTTACTTTGGTATGTAGCCATTTCGGATTCCCACTGCTCTGTAGTCATCTCCTGCGCAAAATTAACGGCAGTAAATAAGAAAAGCAGGGAAACTATACCCAATAATTTTATTTTGAAATTCATTATTTGTTTCCTCTAAAATATTTTAAAATCATTAATTAAATTTTACTACTTAGGTAGTTTTTCTAGGTTAGCTTTTGCTTCTTCTTTCTGCTTTTCGCATTCAGCAAGTTTTCTATTTGTTTCTTCCATTTGAGCTTCAAGACTAGCTCTTTGGTCTCTTAATGAGTTAGCTTCAGATTCCAGTGAAGATACTTCGGTTTTAAGATCGCTCAATTCTTTAATTTGAGCATCACTTAATCCGCCGCATCCACTAAAAAAGGCAGTAGTTATTAAAATACTACCGAAGAGAACGGCTGTTCTCAATGATTTCGTTATGTTCATTCGATACCTCCGAATATATTGGTTAGTGATTAAATATTTGAAAAATAGTTTGTTTTCGATAAAAAAACGTTTTGAACGAATACAATTTATGCAAAAAAAAGTAATAAATGAAACCTTGTATGAAAGATTTATTTCATCTTTTAGAATAAAAATCTTCCCTTTTGGCATCATCATATACCAACTTGTATCAAGTTAGTATTTCCTTATTATCTAATTTATTTTTATTAATAATTAAATTCAATCAATCAAAAGGATGAAAAAAGAACTACATCTTTAGGATGAATAAATCTTAACAATCTTAAATCAAACGCTTTTCCACAAAGCTTGTGTATGAATTACCAGCAATAATTATGTGGTCAAAAATTGGAATATCCATAATCTTACCAGCCTCAACAATTTTTTTCGTGATAGAAATATCCTCGTTGCTTGGTTCAGGATTTTCACTCGGATGATTATGAATTAAAATTATACTAGCCGAATTATTTTCAATTGCAACTCTAAATATTTCCCGCTGATGTACAACGCTTGAGTTTAAATTTCCCTGAGAAATTCTTTCGTATCTAATAATTTTATTTGCAGAGCTAAGGCAAACAACAATAAATTGTTCTTTTAATTCATCACGTAATAATGGAATAAAAATTTCAGCAACATCTGCTGGCGAAGTTATTTTTTTTTGAGAGAACCATTTTGTTTGAGATAAAATTCTTCTGCTTATTTCAAAAGCCGCCAATAGCGTGGCTGCTTTATCATTTCCAATTCCAGATATTTTTATAAGTTCTGCAGATGATTTAGAAGCAAGCTGTGCAAGATTATTTTCTTTATTGATAATTTCCTGCGCCATCGTAATAACAGATTTCCCTTTTGTACCTGTTCTTAATAGGATTGCAATCAACTCTGCATCAGTTAAACTTTGCGGACCACGTAACAATAATTTTTCGCGTGGTCTATCATCAATTGGAAGATCTTTTACTTTAGACATACTTCCCTATTATTATTTGCCTGCTCTAAATTTATCAACTAATTCAAAAACTCCATCGTTAAATCGCACAACATTTATAAACTTATTTGTGCGGTCGTAATCAAAAGAGATATTATTATGGAAACCTGTTACGTTTATTCCGGATTCCATTTTATACTTAATATTTTTTCTTGTTGGATCGATATTTCTGATTACAGTTAATAAATATTTAGCAGTATCATATCCGTAAAGGATATTTCTATTAATTTCAATTCCCGTTGCTTTCTTAAATGATGATGAAAATTCTTTAAATTCTAAGTCATTAAAATCAATAAAGTAATCAGAATCAAAAGTTAATTTATTACTTAACTCAGGTGATGATTCAAATCCTTTTCCGAGGAACCAATCTTGATTTCCATAAATATCTATATTTAAACCGCTTTGTACCATTTGGGATAAGATTGCTTTCGCATCATTTCCATCTGAAATAGGTGCGTAAAGCCCCTCTATCGATTTTACCATTGAAGAAATTCTATCCATCTGATCGGACAGATCAAAGCTTTTGCTTTTAAAAGTTTCTTTGGCAATTATTTTTCCACCTAATCTTTCAAACTCTTGAGAAAAACTTGCCGCAAGTAATGGGGAATATCCATCAATGGAATTAAGAACAGCTAACTTTCTTTTATTTTCTACAAAGTATAAATATTGCGCAAATATATTTCCGCGTGAGGTTAAAGATGGATTAGCCTGATAAAAATTTTCACTCAGCAAAACTAAATCATCATCAGTAGCTGTTGGAGAAATAAGACAAAGATTTGAACCGTTCAAATCAACTAAAGCATTTCTAACATCATCGCTAAAAACCGGACCAATAATACATCTGACATTATTATTACTTATAAAACTATTTACATAATCAGATATTTTGTTTTTATCTCTTTGGATATCACTAACTAATATCCCAACTTTATCGCTGTGAGCTGAATTGTATTCATGAAAAGCAAATTTAATTCCTTCTAAAATCTGTTTTGTAGATTCAATTTCTCTTCCATTATTATCAGTTAAGGAAAGTAAAATTCCAACAACAGGATACGCACTAACTGATTGTAAATCAGTATTAGCTTTTTTTAGATTAAGCGCTTCAGCATATTCATCCGAAGAAGTAAATTTTGATGTTATCTCGCTAAATTTTTCGAGTGCTTCTTTATTATCACCTTCAGCTAAAAGAATTTTCCCAGTTAACAATAAAAGGAAAGACTCAAGTTCCGGATGCTTTTTGATTTGCGGTTCAACTTCAGAGCTATTTAGATTATTTAACGCAATTTTTTCTACTATAAGCTTTGTTTCTTTTTTAAAAACAATTGAGGTTGATGATTCGATAAAAATTAAACAAGATTCAAATGCATTTACAAAATCAGATTTATCCACGTAATTTTTTATCAAAAGAATTTTAACTTCATCAGCAAATTTGCTTTGCGGATAATCTTTTAAAAAAATATTTCCAGATTTTTCTGCTTCTGAATATTTTTTTTGCTCAACGAGAATCTTGGAAACAAAAAAAGCAGATGCGGTTATTTTAGTATTATTTTCAGTTCTTGCAGCAATCTTTTTAAATAGATTTAGTGCATCATCAAGTTTTTTAGAGTTATAAAATTTTACCGCCGTTTGAAAATCTTTATTGTTATCCACAGAAAAATTTTGTGGCAGCAACACCGAAACAGAAACGAGTAAAATAAAGAATAATTTTTTCATACTATTTTGTTATTTATTAAGATCGCATTTGCCTGCTATTGCTGGTGGATATGCAGGATCAATTTGCAAAGCAAGCTCAAAAAATAGATTTGCTTCATCAATTTTTCTCTGTTTAACAAATGATTTTGCCAGCAAGGTATAAATCTCAGCGGAAACATCAGAGCTTAAATCTATATGTTCAGAAAAATACTTTTCAGCTTTTTTAAATTCCTGAAGTTGGTAATAAATCTTTCCGGCAAACTCCTGCACAGTTGCATCTTTAGAATTTAATTTAAGTGCTTTTTGAATAGGATTCACAGCATGCGTAAACATATCAAGGCTATAATAAACTTTTGCAAGAATCAAATTCAATTCCCAAAAATCCGAGTAAAGAAATTGAGCATTGGTTGCGTAGTTTAACGCGGAATCATAATTATGCAGTTCATATTCTATTTTTGCAAGATAAAGATTTGCTTCCTGCTTTAAATCATTTTTTTCATCAGAAATAATAAAGTTTGAAAAATATTCTTTTGCAAGTTCAAACTCATTAAGCATCAAGTATGAATATGCAATTAAAAATAATGCTGCTGACGTTGATTCTGAAATACTGTTCAAAACCTCAATCGCTTCAAACCATCGAGAATTTCTAAGAAGATATTGACCAAAATACAATGTAACATCGTTATCTGGTTCTTTTTTTTCCACAAGTTCTGTTAAAACATTTTTACCGGCATCAACAAATCCCATATTCTCATAAATCTCTGCAAGCTGAAAATAAAATTCGTTTCTGTCCGTTTCCTCAATCAGGTTTTTGTAAATCTGTATTGCATGCAGATTCTTTCCTTCAGCAATAAAAGCTGAGGCAAGTCTTAACCTAAATTTTATTCGTTCTTCAGTCACTTATTCCCATTCAATTGTTGCAGGTGGTTTTGAACTAATATCGTAAACAACTCTGTTAACACCGCGAACTTTATTTATAATTTTGTTAGCAACATCTGATAAAAAATTATGTTCAAAATTGTACCAGTCGGCGGTCATTCCATCTACAGAAGTTACAGCACGCAATGCAAGAACAAACTCGTATGTTCTGCTATCACCCATTACACCAACAGTTTGCACTGGTAAAAGCACTGCAAACGCCTGCCAAATTTCGTTGTAAATTCCAGCTGCTTTAATTTCATTGATATAAATATCATCAGCCTCTTTTAAAATATCAAGTTTTTCTTGATCAACGGCGCCTAAAATTCTTACTGCTAATCCAGGTCCCGGAAACGGATGTCTTTCGATAAACTCTTCAGGAATATTTAGTTCTCTTCCAACATTTCTCACTTCATCTTTAAAAAGTGATCGGAATGGTTCAATCAATTTAAGATTCATTTTTTCCGGCAGTCCGCCAACATTATGATGCGTTTTGATAGTTACTGAAGCGCCTTTAACCGATACGGATTCTATTACATCAGGATATAAAGTTCCCTGAACAAGAAACTTAACGCCATTTATTTTTTTTGCTTCTTCATCAAAAACTTCTATGAAAGTGTTGCCGATAATTTTTCTTTTTTGTTCAGGATCCGAAATACCTTTTAATTTATTTAGAAATCTTTCGGAAGCATCTATGTGGATATGATTTAGATTTAATTTTTCATTAAATATTTTCCCAATCTCATAACTTTCATTCCTGCGCATCAATCCGGTATCGATATGAATGCAAATTAAATTTTCGCCGATTGCTTCTTTAACAAGCACAGCTGCAACTGTAGAATCTACACCGCCGCTAAGTGCACAAATTACTTTTGCATTACCAACCTTTTCTTTTATTTCAGCAATGCTATTCTCTACAAAATTATGAGATGTCCAGTTTCCGGTGCATTTACAGATATCAAATAAAAAATTATGTATTATTTTTTTACCTTCAACAGTATGAACAACTTCCGGATGAAACTGAACGCCATAAATTTTTTCTGATTCATTTGCAACTGCGGCAATTGGTGAGTGATCTGATTTTGCAACAATTTTAAATCCTTTTGGAAGCTCTGTAAGATAATCCCCATGACTCATCCAAACTGTAGAATCGTTGCTTACACTATTAAATAAAGGCGATGATCCAACTACATTTAGAATTGCTTTTCCGTATTCACGATCTTTCGCTGGTTCAACCTTTCCGCCTAGTTTTTTACTTATTAGCTGAAGTCCGTAGCATATACCAAACACAGGAATATTTAATTTTAAAATTCTTTCATCAAGGTCAGGTGCATCAGTATCATAAACACTCATTGGACCGCCGGATAAAATTATTCCGATTGGATTAAATTCTTTAATTTCTTCAAAGGTAAATTTGTGGGAATGAATTTCGGAGTAAACATTTGCTTCTCTAACTCTTCTTGTAATAAGCTGAGTAAACTGAGAACCAAAATCTAATATCAGTATTTTTTCTGTTGCGTGCATAAAGTAAGATTATGTTTAAAAATAAAAAACAAAATTCGGCTGATCGAATTTTGTTTTAAAGTATTCAAAGAAAAATTCTATTGTCCGGTTAAAGCCTGATAAGCAGATGCATCAAGTAAATCAGAAAGCTCTGCTGAATCACTAATTTCAACTTTGATCATCCATCCTTTACCATAGGGATCAGAATTTACAGTTTCAGGACTGTCTTTTAAAGCTTCGTTAATCTCCAAAACCTTTCCACTGTATGGTGCAAAAATATCGCTTACAGTTTTAACAGCTTCAATTGTTCCTATTGAGTCGCCTTTTTTAACATCGCTGAGTGAAGGATCGATATCAACAAAAACAACATCGCCCAATTCTCCTTGTGCGTATTCTGTAACTCCGATTGTGCCTACATTAGCTTCAACAAGAACCCACTCGTGTTCTTTTGTGTATTTTAGATTATTTGGAATACTCATTTTATCCTCTTTAAATTTATCTGTTTATAGAATTAGTTATCTGTATTAAATTTATCAAGAAATCCAGTATCAAAATGTCCACTAATAAAACGCGGATCTTCAAGAACTTTTAGGTGGAAAGGAATAGTTGTTTTAATTCCTTCAATTACAAATTCACCAAGTGCACGTTTTGCTCTGGCAATAGCCCGCTCTCTTGATTTACCCCAAACGATTAGTTTAGCTACCAATGAATCATAATATGGAGGTATTGTATATGATTGATAAATATGTGAATCAACTCTTACTCCAAATCCGCCTGGAAAATTTAACGAAGTAATTTTACCTGGAGATGGTCTAAAATTATGTTCAGGATCTTCTGCGTTAATTCTGAATTCTATACTGTGCCCAACAGGTTTTTGCGGCGGTGTATCTGCTTTTTTACCCGCAGCAATTAATATCTGTTGTCTTACAAGATCAACACTATAAACTGTTTCAGTTACAGGATGCTCAACTTGAATTCTTGTATTCATTTCCATAAAGTAAAAATTCTTGTGTTTATCTAATAAGAATTCTATTGTGCCTGCACCAAGATAATTAACAGATTTTGCACCAAGCACAGCAACTTCACCCATTTTAGCTCTTAAAACTTCATCAAGAACTGGTGATGGAGATTCTTCAATCAACTTTTGATGTCGTCTTTGAACGGAGCAATCACGCTCGCCATAGTGAAATACATTTCCAAAACTATCACCCATAACTTGAAACTCTACGTGGCGTGGATTTTCCAAAAACTTTTCAATATAAACATCAGAATTGCTAAAAGCTGCTTCGGCTTCTGTTTGAGCCGTTTGGAATGCTATCTCAAAATCTTTTTCTTCCCAAACTATGCGCATACCTTTTCCGCCGCCGCCGGCAGATGCTTTTACGATTACTGGAAATCCAACTTCGTGAGCAATTTTTATTGCTTCACTAATATCTGTAATTATTCCATCACTGCCAGGAATTACGGGAACACCATTTTTTCGCATCGTATCTTTTGCAAAAGATTTGTTGCCCATTGCCCTTATCATTTCTGGAGATGGACCAATAAATGTTATATCAGATTCTGTACAAATCTCAGAAAAATCAGCGTTCTCTGCTAAAAATCCATAGCCAGGATGAATCGCATCCGCACCTGTAATTTGAGCCGCAGAAATAATTGATGGAATTTTTAGATAACTTTCTTTTCCTAAAGCTGGCCCGATACAAACAGCTTCATCAGCAAATGTAACATGTAATGATTCTCGGTCCGCTTCCGAATAAACTGCTACGGTTTTTATTCCGAGTTCTTTACATGTTCTAATTATTCGTAACGCAATTTCGCCGCGATTGGCAATTAAAATTTTATTAAACAAAATATCTCAATCTTTATTGATTAACTTTTTTGGATCAAGAACAATGGCTGATTATACTCAACCGGTTTTCCGCTATCCACTAATATCTTAACAATTTTACCGCTAACATCCGATTCAATCTCATTCATAAGTTTCATCGCTTCAACAATGCACAAAACTGTACCAGAGGAAATATCATCACCTACCTGAACGTAGGAATCAGCATCTGGAGCAGGCGCCCTGTAAAAGGTACCAACGATTGGAGATTTTATTTCGTGTAAGCCTGCGTTTTCATCAACAGATTTTTTCTCTTCAGTTTTTGATACTGAATCGGAAGTCTGTGGATTTACAGGAACTGCAGCAGCTTGCGGAAATGAAATTGCTTGTGCAACTCTAACTTTTTTTGCAAGTTTAATGCGGGTTCCATTCTCTTCAAATTCTAAATCAGTTACTTCGCTTGATTCAAGAATTTTTATGAGTTTTTTTATAAGATTTAAGTCCATGTGTTATACCTTTATTTAGGATTTTACTCGTTCAACATATTCCCCTGTGCGCGTATCAACCTTTAAAAGATCATTTAGCTTAAGCGTAGTTTTGGGAGGTGTCTTAG
>JBDTRQ010000441.1:0-2602 GCA_039931535.1 Ignavibacteriota bacterium | reverse complement strand
CATTATTTGCTGCTTCTATTACAGCATAAATGTAATCCGGATTTACAGGCGAAATTGCCAAACCAATTCTTCCAACATCACCGCTCGGCAAGCCGCTTGTAAGTTTATTCCACGTTTTTCCTGCATCTGTAGATTTATAAATTGCACCTTCGGGACCGCCATTAATCAATGTCCAAACGTGTCTTCTTCTTTGGTATGATGCTGCATAAAGAACATCAGGATTTCTTGGATCCATTACAACATCAGTTACTCCAGTATTTGCACTTATGTATAAAACAGAATCCCAGGTTGTACCGTAATTAGTAGATTTATACAATCCACGATCGCCGCCCGGACCCCAAAGCGGACCTTGAGCTGCAACATAAATTATTTTACTGTCACGAGGATCAATCAAAACTTTTGCGATGTGTTCTGATTTTTTAAATCCAATATTTTTAAAACTTTTTCCACCGTCCTCACTTCTATACAAACCATCACCCCAGCTTACGCTTCGCTGAGAATTATTTTCACCGGTTCCAACGTACACAACGTTTTGATTGTTTGGATCAAGCGTAACACATCCAATTGAGTGTGATCCATAGTTATCAAAAATAGGATCCCAGGTTGTGCCTGAGTTTGTAGTCTTCCAAACATTACCGCAAGCAACTGCAACATAATATTCTGTTATGTTAATTGGATTAACTGCAAAATCAACAACTCTTCCGGAAGTTGCGGCGGGACCAATACAGCGGAATTTTAGTCCATTAAAAGTTTCTGATTTAAAAGGATTTTTATCTTCTTTCTTGTCGTTGTCATTTTCTTGTGCAAAGATTATAAATGAAAATAATAGAATTAAAAAAGTTGTAAAAAATTTGAGTCTCATAATCTCTCCGGTTGAATAAAAGTCATAATTATTAAAATAGTTATTTAAAAATTACTCATTTGGTTTCTACCAACAAACCAATTCATCATTACTTATAACTGATTATCATTAATTGAACAATATTAAGATTTAGTTTATGTTGCATGACAAATTGTAAATAAAAAGTTAGGGTTGTTCTGAATGAACATCGCAGACGGCATTCTCTGGTACGCAGTTTTTTTATTATCAACTGTATTCCACGAAGCAGCACACGCATTAACAGCATATAAAATGGGCGATGATACTGCTCATAAATTTGGGCAGGTAAGTTTAAATCCCATTCCTCATATTAAACGTGAGCCATTTGGAACGGTTGTAGTTCCATTACTTTCCTTCGCTGCAGGCGGCTGGATGATCGGCTGGGCAAGCACTCCATACAATCCGCAATGGGCACACGATTATCCAAAGAAAGCTGCGGCTATGGCTGCTGCGGGACCGATTTCAAATTTTTTACTTGTAATTTTATCTGCAATAATTATTCACGTCGGAATTTCTACCGGATTTTTTATTCAGCCTGATTCAATTACTATTTCTGGAATTGTTGCTGGAGCAAGTGCCGGATATTTAGAAATTATTGCAAAGATTGTAAGTGTAATGTTTTCACTTAATTTAATTTTGTTTGTGTTTAATCTGCTTCCATTTCCTCCGTTAGATGGAAGTGCGATTCCGCCAATGTATTTAAGCGAAAATGCGGGAAGAAAATATATTTGGCTCAATTTACTTTAAAGTGCAATTAATTGTTATCAACCTTCTATATCCGGGTAGTAATTATCATTAGAATAATTTAAATACGCTAACCCAAATCAAACTTTTAAAAATAGTTTGATAAGATTTCAGTAATAGACTATATTTGGTCTAAAAAAGGACTAAGTAATGAGATTAAGTGAATCAGTAAAATCCATTAGCTATTTAAAAGCTAATGCAGCAAACTTGATTGAAGAAATAAACAAGGATCAAAAGACCCTGGTAATTACCCAAAATGGTGAAGCTAAAGTTATTGTACAGGACATAAAGGTTTACGAAAAAACTCAAGAAACCTTGGCAATGCTTAAATTATTGGCTATGACGCGCGATAAAAGCAAGGATGCAAAAGGGATTAAAGAAACTTTTAATGAAATTCGTATCGATCTAAAATCAAATAGTTAGTATGAAATATAAAGTTATAATTGATCCTATTGCAAAATCGGACTTGAAAGAAATATTTGATTATGTTGTTTCCACCGATGGGCTGCAGTCTGCAAACGAATTATCAGATAAGTTAGAAGCAACTTGTTCCAAATTAGAAAAATTTCTGGAGCGGGGTCATACACTACTTGAGCTTAAACAAACCGGAATTAAAAGCTATCTGGAAGCCCATTATAAACCGTATCGTATCATTTATGAAATTGATAAAAATTTAGTCTATATACATGCTGTTATTGATGGAAGACGAAATATTGTGGAAGTTTTAAGCAATAGATTATTAAGATAAGTGGTTTTTCTTAATCGCCAGTGCACAGAGTTAACGAACAAGAATTATTTATTATTGCATTGAATTTATTTTTGTGCACTTTCGTGTCTTAGAGACTTGGTGGCAATTGCTTTAATTATTTCTTCAACAATCCGTTAGCCAATAAATACAAAATCATTGGTGGTAAAAAAATATTTAAGATTTTTCAATAATTGTAATTAACTTTGCATAAAAAAAAGAGGAACAAATGA
>JBDTRQ010000440.1:0-2600 GCA_039931535.1 Ignavibacteriota bacterium | reverse complement strand
GGCACGATTAAGGGTGTTAAAGAGATTATCCCTCTAAATCAATTAAGAAGTATATTCACAATACAGGGAGAAAAGAAAAATATAAAAGTATTTTTTACACTTACTCCTCAGAATCCACCACTAATACAGTATGTTAAATTTAAGGAAGTGTCAAAATGAATCTAGAATTAGTTGATAAAATAAAACCAAGTTGGAAAAAGATATTTAATTATATTAGTTTAGCTTCTCACCAAGAGAGGTTTTTGTCTATATTTTTTAAAGGTAGAAGTATTATGAAAGTATTAAATAAAATTTCATTCGTTGTTTTTTTAAGCACGCTTTTTTTTATAAACTTTTTTTTAAATGCTCAAATAAAGAATCAGTCCGACTTTGCCCCACCACCAAAGGCAAACAAAATACCTGTTGAATTGACCAAATTTGGACAAACAAGAATTGATAATTATTTCTGGTTAAAGGATAAAACAAATCCTGATGTCATAAAATATCTTGATGAGGAAAATGATTACTGTGAAAAAGTTATGGATCATACAAAACTGCTACAAGATAAATTATTTAATGAAATGAAATCCCGAATTAAAGAAGATGATGAAAGTGCGCCTTATTTAGACAATGGTTATTTCTATTATTACAGAACCGAAATCGGGAAACAATATCCAATTTATTGCAGAAAAAAAGGTAGCCTGGAATCAGAAGAGGAAGTAATATTTGACGTAAATAAAATGGCGGAAAATCATCCTGTTTATATGTTTGCAGATTATGAAATTAGTCTTGATAATCGCTTAGCTATTTATGCTGGTAACACAACTGGTTCATATGCTGAGTTTACAATTCGCGTAAAAAATCTAACAACTGGTATAGAATTACCGGATGTTATAGAAAAGATTTCCAGTTTCACTGTTGCAAACGATAATAAAACATTATTCTATGTAACTATCGATAAGGCACTTCGCCCTTACCAGTTGTACAGATATGTAATCGGTAGTAATGCTAAACCCGAATTACTTTATGAAGAAAAGGATGAAATGTTCAGCTTAGGTGTTAGTAAATCAAAACCAAAAGATTGGATTTTCTTAGAATCGGGTAGCGCTAACACTTCTGAATATCGTATTATCAATGCCAACAAACCGCAAGATAAATTGCAAGTGTTCTATCCAAGACAGCATAATATTGAATATTATGTGTACGCCCATAAAGATAAATTTTTTATACTTTACAAAGACTCAACTTGTCTAAATAAAAAGGTATTTGAGGTTGCCAAAGAGAAGGTGAATGATAGAAATAACTGGAAAGAAATAATACCCCACAACCCTTCTGCTAAATTGGAATCCCTGGATGAATTTAAGGATTATCTCGTTGTTTATAAAAGAGAAAATGGGTTAAGTTTAATAGAAGTCTATGGGCTAAAAGACTTTAAAAGCCATTCAATTGAATTTCCTGAGCCGGTCTATTCAATAAATAGAGGATATAACCCTGACTTTAATTCCTCCAAAGTGAGGTATAATTATTCTTCTTTGAACAGACCAACAACTACTTACGATTATGATATGATATCTGGAACAAGTACAAAAGTTAAAGAGCAAATAATACCAAGTGGATTTAATCCAGAAGATTACAAGGTTGAAAGAATCTGGGCTCCGGCTAAAGATGGGAAACAAGTTCCAATCTCAATTGTTTATAAAAAAGATTTGATCAGAAACCAAAAAAATCCTGCATTGATTTATGCATACGGATCCTATGGTTATACAAGTGAAGCTTATTTTAACTCAAATATTTTTAGTTTAATCGATCGGGGCTTTATTTATGCGATTGCTCATATTAGAGGTGGTAGTGAGCTCGGTGAAAGTTGGTTTGAAGATGGAAGATTGCTTAATAAGATAAATTCATTTACTGATTTTATTGCTTGTGCTGAATATCTTGTTCAAGAAAAATATACATCACCAGACTATCTTACTATCTATGGTGGAAGTGCAGGAGGATTATTAATGGGTGCTGTTGTTAATATGCGTCCAGACTTATTTAAAACTGTAATTGCTGCTGTTCCCTTTGTAGATGTACTTACTACAATGTTGGACTCAAGTTTACCTTTAACAGTTCCTGAGTATGAACAATGGGGGAATCCGAATGAAGAAAAATATTATCAATACATTTTATCATATTCTCCATATGATAACATAAAACATCAAAATTATCCTAACATAATTACTACGGCTGGATTAAATGATTCACAGGTTCTTTACCACGAACCGGCAAAATGGGTTGCTAAATTGCGTGATTATAAAACTGATGATAATATTCTTCTGTTCAAAACAAATATGGAATCGGGTCACGGTGGTGCTACGGGAAGATTTGACAGACTAAAAGAGTTTTCTTTCTGGTATGCTTTTCTATTAGATAGATTGGGAATAAATAATTGATAATTGAAGATTATTATTGACCTTTAATCATTCTTTATTCATCCTTATAAAGGCGATTTACAAAATCGCCTTTTTGTTTTTACTTGGTTTGCTTTTTACATTTCTATAACATCTTTTTGACAAAATTTGACTGACTATATTTTATTATGGCAGTGAGAAAATAATTTTAAGGTGAAAAAATGGTAC
>JBDTRQ010000439.1:0-12587 GCA_039931535.1 Ignavibacteriota bacterium | reverse complement strand
CATCCAGTCTTAACAAGCAATGCAATATACTTGTCATACTCCGAAACTCCGTTAAAAAAATCGGGAATTCCTGTTCTCGGAAAACGATCAAACACTTTGCTCCTGTATGATTTAAATCCTGTATTTCTTCCAATCCAGAAAGGGGAGTTTGTAGATAGTGCAAAAATGTGCGGCAAAAAATATCTTGCAGCATTCATAATATGTATTGCAACTTCGCGGTCTTCAACACCAACGTGAACGTGTAAACCAAAAATTAAATTTGCACGAGCAACTTGCTGCATGTCATCAACAATAACTTTGTAACGTGGATGTTCGGTAATTTTTTGGTCCTTCCAGTGAGAAAACGGATGCGTGCCTGATGCTGCGATTCTTAATCCACTTTTCATTGCAAGTTTTGCAAGATTAGTTCTAAGATTTGTAACTTGTTCCCGAGCATCTTTAACATCGCGACAAATATCTGTACCCATCTCAACAACAGATTGATGCATTTCTGCTTTTACATTTTCAGCAAGAATCATTTTTCCATCTTCAAGAATTTGTTGGATATGAGATTTTAATTCCCGAGTTACAGGATCTACAATTTGAAATTCTTCTTCAACTCCAAGCGTAAACAGACCAGCTTCTACCATAGTATCTCTTTCTTATTTCAAAGGTTTATTGTTTGCAAACGATGTAACAAATGATCCCCATGTTAAATTATTTTGATCGGGTTTATGAGCTTTAGCTCTTTTGATTGCCATATTTGCAGCGGATTCAACAATCCACTCAAAGTTTTCTTCGCCAACGGAATTAATATCTGCATCGGGTGCGGGATTACAAAAATCAATTGCGTACGGCACGCCATCGCGAATTGCAAACTCAACTGTGTTAAAATCATAACCTAAAGCATTGTTAAGTGCAAGTACTCCGTTGTGAACACTATCCAATATCTTTTTCTCAAGTGGTTTTGGATTTCTTACATACCTCAAATGATGCGGCTGACGCGGATCATATTGCATAATGTGAACGTCTTGTCTATCCAAACAATAGCAGCGAAAATATTCAGTAAAAACTATTTCTTCCTGAAGCATCATTACAAGTTGTCCTGTTTCGTTGTATGCTTTAAAAAATTCATCTTTATTATTAAGCTTATAAACATTTTTCCATCCGCCGCCTGCAAATGGTTTAAAGAAAGCAGGAAATCCGATGTACTCAAATATTCCTTCCCAATCTAATGGATAAGCAAGATTACGAAACGATTTTTCATTTGTATCTGGTGGATGTTGATTTGAAGGAAGTATAACTGTTTTTGGTACGGCTACTCCAATTTTCGTTGCAAGCGCATTATTAAAAAATTTTTCATCTGCGCTCCACCAAAAAGGATTGTTGATTACAGCGGTTCCACTAATTGCAGCATTCTTCAACATCGCACGATAGAAAGGAACATCTTGTGAAATTCTGTCGATCAAAACATCATAACCAAGTGGCTCGCCTTGAATGATTTTATTTATGTGAGCAAGTTCAGCGGTTATTCCGTTTTCCTTTTTCGCATTCACTCTATCCACAAATGCTTGTGGAAAAGTATTTTCTTGACCAAAGAGGATTCCAATTTTTTCCATTTGATTACTTTCTGATTTTTATAAAATGTTATTTGTGGCTAAGGGATCAGCCACTAAATCACGAAGACACAAAACCTCATTAAAACAATTAACTAAATTTTAATCTAATTTTTAACCCTACCCAGCCTCCCCTTTCTGAAAGGGGAGGAGCAGGAATGTTTAAACTTCAATTTTATTTAAATATTGTACAAACATTTCTTTCCACCAATTCCAATCGTGTCCGGTATTTTTTCTTATATCCAACCAATGTGGAATTTGTTTTTCATTTAAAATCTTAGATAGAATTTTATTTTCATCAAGACACAAATCAGAATCTCCTGTGCCAAGAATAATTCCCATCTTTTTTATTTTATTAAGAATTTTACCATCGCTCAAGTTTGCAAGATAATCTGGTGGATTATTGAAATAACAATTGTCATCATAATATCCATCTAAAAATCTTCTTATGTTTGATGCGCCGCCCATCGAAAATAAATATCGAACTTTTTCCGGATTACGAAATGCGATGTTAGTTGCGTGATATCCACCAAAACTGCATCCACCTAAAGCCACTTTATCAAATCCTGTATCCTGAAATGCAAATTCAATTATATCATTTATAATTACTTCTTCATAAGCAATTTGTGTTTTAACTCTGTCAGCAGGATAAATATTTGTATTGTACCAGCTTTCATTGTCCATACTATCGGGACAATATATTTTTATTTTTCCTGTATCAACCAAGTAAGCTGCCGCGTTTATCAAACCAAAATCTTTTGCTTGATAATATTTTGCTCGCGATGTTGGAAAAACAATTACCGGAAAACCAGCGTGCCCAAAAACCAGCATTTCAAACTCCCGATTAATAAATTGGGAGTGCCATTTATGATATTCTTCTTTCAAAAAAAACACCGTACGAAATTTAAAGGGATGTGATTGACGATTTGTATTTAGTGTTGCCATCAATCTAACTGCTCAAGGGCAAATATATAAAAAAAAGGATTTAGTTCAAGAAGTGAAAATGATTTGACAACTAATATTATTCGTTTGAAAGTGATTTAATTTCACTTTCAAGTTCATCTGAGATTCTAAATCCATTTAATTTTAATTGCTCTACAAATGGCAAAACTAATTTTATTAAACCTTGCTGTTTGGCTTTGAGTAAAACACCAAGAGTTCCCGTAATTTTTAGTCCCAATTGTTCTGCAATCTTTCTTGCTTTAAAATCATCAATAATTAAAGTGCTATGATTTATCTCAAGAGCTAATGCAATTGCGCTTGATTCACCTTTATCAATTTGAAGTTCCAAAATTAGTTGTCTTGTTTTATCTTTTAAGACTTTTATTTCAATCCAAGAAGGTAAAAATTCGCCAAATTCGTTTTGAATATCTTGAGTTGTTAGCACACTTTGATAAAGATCTTTTAGCAAATCAAGTTGATCAATTTTGTTCAAAACAATTAAACAACTTGTATCAGCGATAACAATATCAGGCATTTTTTAGATCGCGAGCTAATTCTTTTGCAGGAAAATTAAATAATGAAACATTCAGTTTGCCAAGCATTTCAGCAAAAGATTTTTTTGAAAAACCTGCCAATTCAGCAGCTTGCCCCAATGATAATTTGCTGCTCTGATAAAGTTGTGCTGCTAACAAAAGTGTAATATCATTAGCGTCCAATTCTAAAGAATCAGGAATATTTATAGTTAGTTTTTTCATCAAGTTTAATCTTTCCAAGACATTTTGACGCTTTAAATAGTTTGCTATTTTTACTTGCAGTAGAAACTAATTCTTTTAGCTTTTTCTTTTTGTTAATTGTGGTTACTATTCAAATCCTATTAATAAAATTTAGTTAAAAAATGATAAAAATACTATGATATTTTTTGCAAAACATAAGAACTACTGAGCATATTAAACTCAAAGAGAATTTTCTTGTTAAAATCACTATTTTTACAACTCAATTATGAAATCAGAAACTAAGCAAACGCCTTTAATGGCGCAGTATTATAAGGTTAAACAAGCTAATCCGGATACGATTTTATTATTTCGTGTTGGTGATTTTTTTGAAACGTTTGAAGATGATGCAAAGCTCGCTTCTAAAGCTTTGGGAATAACGCTTACCAAACGTTCTAACGGTGCTGCTGGTGATACTCCGCTTGCTGGTTTTCCGCATCATGCAATTGATAATTATTTGCCTAAACTTGTTCGTGCCGGTTACCGCGTTGCTATTTGCGAGCAAATGGAGAATCCAAAATTTGCAAAAGGAATTGTTAAGCGCGAAGTAGTAGAGGTTGTAACTCCAGGTGTAACTTTATCCGATAAACTGCTCGATCACAAAAAAAATAATTATTTACTTTCTATTGCAATATTAGATCAGATTTGCGGATTATCTTTTTGTGATATTTCTACCGGTGAGTTTTATGTTTTTGAAATTCCACTTGCACGACTTGGCGAGCAGATTGAATCAATAAATCCATCCGAGTTTTTAATTCCGAAACGCGATAAAGAATTTTTGGGAAAACTGATTGAAAGAATTAATCCCTCCTTGCTAATTACAAAATTAGAAGATTGGATTTTTAATTTTGATTTTGCAAATGAACTGATTAAAAATCATTTTAAAACAGTTACGTTAAAAGGATTTGGAATTGAAAAACTAACTGCAGGAATTATCGCTGCAGGCGCTGTGCTAAATTATCTAAACGAAACTCAGCGTGTAAATCTTTCTCATATTAATAGAATTTCACTTTACAATCCATCCGATTATATGATTCTTGATTTTTCCACAAAAAGAAATCTTGAAATAACTTTTTCGATGAACGACGGCGGAAGAGAAGGCTCGCTAATTTCTATTTTAGATAAAACACAAACTGCAATGGGCGGAAGGTTATTGAAAAAATGGATTTCTGCACCTCTGCGCGATTTAGATCCGATAATAAAAAGACATGACAGCGTTGAAGAGTTGTTAAAGAATAAAAAAGTAAGAAAAGAATTAAACGAAAATTTAAACGAGATTGGCGATCTTGAAAGATTGATTTCAAGAATCTGTACAAGCAGGGCAACACCGCGAGAAGTTGTTGCAGTAAAAACATCGTTAAAAAAAATCCCTGCAATAAAAGAATTTCTTAATCAACTAAAAGTATCTACTTTAAAAAATATTTCTGAGCAGCTTGACCCATTAGAAAATATTGCTGAAAAAATTTCTTACGCAATTATCGATTCACCGCCAGCCGCAATAAATGAAGGTGGAATAATTAAGAACGGTTTTAGTCCTGAACTGGATGAACTGCGTGATATTTCTTTACACGGCAAAGAATGGATTGCAACACTTCAACAAGATGAGCGAGAGAGAACTGGAATATCATCACTTAAAGTAAATTTTAATAATGTGTTTGGATATTATATTGATATAAGCAATACACACAAAAATAAAATTCCAGAAAACTACATACGCAAGCAAACGCTTGTAAACAGCGAGCGATATATTACTCCTGAGTTAAAAGAGTATGAAGATAAAATTCTTAACGCACAAGAAAAAATAAACGAACTTGAATCACAATTGTTTAATGAGATTCGTGCAATCGTTGCAAATGAAGCGGAGACAATCCAAAAAAATGCACGTGTAATTGCAATGTTAGATTGTCTAAATAGTTTTGCGCAATGTGCAGAAGAGTATAATTATGTAAAGCCAAACATTGATGAATCAGATAAAATAAATATTGTGCAAGGCAGGCATCCGGTTGTAGAACGAATCCTTGATCCGGGAAATAAATATACACCAAACGATACTTTGCTTGATAATAATGAACAGCAAATTATTTTGTTAACCGGACCAAACATGGCTGGTAAATCTGTTTACTTAAGGCAGGTTGGTCTGATTGTTCTGCTTGCGCAGATTGGTTCATTTGTTCCTGCAAAAGAAGCAAGCATCGGAATTGTTGATAGAATTTTTACTCGTGTTGGTGCAAGCGATAATATTACAGCAGGCGAAAGTACATTCCTTGTGGAGATGCAGGAAGCAGCAAATATTTTAAACAATGCAACGGCAAAAAGTTTAATTTTGTTGGATGAAATTGGAAGAGGTACAAGTACGTTTGATGGAATTTCAATAGCCTGGGCGATTACAGAATATCTACATGAAAATCCTGATATATCTGCGAAGACTTTGTTTGCAACTCATTATCATGAGTTAAATGAAATGGCTGAACTTTTTCCAAAAATAAAAAATTACAAAGTTGAAGTTCGTGAGTATGATGACAAAGTTGTGTTTCTTCATAAAGTAAATCCCGGCAGGGCAGACCACAGTTATGGTATACAAGTAGCACAAATGGCTGGTTTGCCGCTGTTTGTTACAAATCGAGCTAAAGAAGTTTTAGATAATCTTGAAAGCAAAGAACTTACTCCGTATGAAATTAAAAAAGAGCGATTGAAAAAATTAAAATCGGAAACAGATAACCAAATAAGTTTATTTGAATTTAAAGATGATTCGTTGCGAACAGAAATTAATAAAATGGAGCTTGATAATATTACCCCATTGGAAGCGCTTAATAAATTAAACGAATTAAAAAAGAAGATGAATCAAAATGATTAAAAAATATTTCTTATTTGCTTTTATTGGATTGATTACATTCTCTTGCGGCAATAACGAAGGAGTTATGAAAATTGATGAAATGTATATAAGCAAACTTATGCAGGAACGGGAGAACAAAGATTGGGAAATGCAATACGATGGTTATTCACCTTTTAAAGTTGATTCAACTGCAAAGTTTCAGCCGTTAAAATATTACGAGCCAAGCGCTGAGTTTATTTTTAAATCCAAATTATTTCGCACTGAAAAGCAGGATACAATTTCAATTTTTGGAACTCGCGGCGAAGAAAGAAAAGCAATTATTGAAGGTTACGTTTTGTTAAACTACAAAGGCACAGAACACAAACTAAATGTTTATAAAAGTTTTGGACCGCAAGGACAAAGTTACAACAGCATCTGGTTTACAGATATAACTACAGGAAAAGAAACTTATCCTGTTGGAAGATATTTGGATTTTAAATTGGACAAAGACCCTGAATTTATTTACGAAATAGATTTTAATAGAGCCTACAATCCATATTGTGCTTACAGTGATCTTTTTACATGTCCTATCCCAACAAAGGATGATTATTTGGATTTTGAAATAAAAGCAGGTGAGAAAAATTTTCATACAGAATTAAACACGGAGAAGAAGTGATAGTTGTCCTTGAAAAAAATATAAATGATAAACAACTCGTTAACATAATTAAGCATCTCGAAGATTATGGATTTGCGATTCATAAATCTGCCGGTGAAGAACGAATGATTCTCGGTGCAATCGGTGTTCAGCCAAACTTTGATACACGCAAGCTTAAAATTCTTGATGGAGTTGAAGAAGTTTATAAAATAACGGAACCATTTAAACTTGCAAGCCGCAGTTTTAAAAAAGATAATACGCAAATAAAAATAAAAGATGTTACAATTGGCGGAAACGAGGTTAGTGTAATTGCCGGACCCTGTTCTGTTGAAAGCGAAGAACAGATAATGACAATTGCGGAACTGGTTAAAAAAAGCGGAGCTAAAATTTTAAGAGGCGGCGCTTTCAAACCGCGCAGTTCTCCATATTCGTTTCAAGGCTTGGGTGAAGATGGTCTGAAGTTTTTACGCAAAGCTGCAGATGAGTTTGGATTATTAGTTGTTACCGAAGTTCTTGAAAATTCGATGATTGATTTAGTTTATAAATTCACCGATATTTTTCAGGTTGGCGCAAGAAATATGCAAAACTATTCCTTACTTAAAGGACTTGGCACTGCTAAAAAACCTGTTATGTTAAAACGCGGACTTTCCGCAACGGTTGAAGATTGGTTAATGTCTGCTGAGTATATTTTATCAAACGGAAATCCAAATGTTTTTCTTTGCGAAAGAGGAATTAGAACTTTTGAAACTTACACACGTAATACTTTTGATATTTCCGCCATTCCTGTTGTTCATAAACGCAGCCATTTACCGGTGTTTGCTGATCCATCGCACGCAACAGGTTTAAGGGATAAAGTAATTCCAATGGCGCGTGCTGCTGTTGCCGCTGGCGCGGATGGTTTGATGGTTGAAGTGCATAATGATCCGGAAAAAGCTCTGTCTGATGGACCGCAAGCGTTATTGCCGGAACAGTTTACTGATATGATGAAACAAATAAAATTAATTGCTGAAGTTATCGGAAGAAAGATATAATCAAAATTACTTACCTTTTTTTTGATGTTTAGTTTTAATTAAAAACGTTTATCTTTGCCTCAATATTTTTATCAGGAATAAATGAAGTTCAGGACAATTTTAAAAAATATATTTTTTATTTTATTAATTATCTTTTCTATAAATCAGTTCTCTTTCTCGCAGGATAATCCTTACAGGAAGATTAATAAAACTTTCTATCCAACTGGAACTATCAAAACAGAAGGCGATTATTTGTATGATCAGCTTGATGGGCATTATAAAGAGTACTATCCAAATGGTTCATTGTGGAAAGATTGGAAATATGAAAACGGCAGGGAAGAAGGAATTTCAACCTGGTATTTTCCCGATGGCAAAGTAAGTATCGAATGGAATTACATCTATGGGAAAAAAGAAGGCATCTCCAAATGGTATTATGAAACCGGCGAGCGTTGGTCTGAACAGCAATACAGTAACGGCGTTTTGCAAGGGACAACTTATACTTATTACAAAACAGGGGAGAAGCAGGGTGAATGGAATTATGTTGATGGTGTGCTACAGGGAATCTCAAAAACTTTTTACTTAAATGGAAATGTAGAAGTTGAAAGAAAATTTGTGGATGGAAGACAGCATGGTACATCAAAAGTTTTTCATGATGATAAATCGTTAGCGCTGGAAGCTTTTTTTATCGATGACAAATTACAGGGAGATGTTTTAATTTATGATAAAATGAAAACGCTTCGTGTAAGAGACACTTATATTAATGATGAGCTAATTAATCGTGTTAAGATGGATTATACAGGTAAAGTTGAATCCAAAGAAGAACTAGTAAAAGATTACTATCCCTCCGGCAGATTAGCTGATGAAACTTATATGATTGATGGATTAAAAGATGGTCCGATGAAAACTTTTTACGAAAGCGGATTTCTTAAAGAGGAATGGAATTTCAAAAAAAATAATATCGCCGGCAGATCGTTTGAGTATTATGAAAATGGAGTGTTAAAAGTTTCATCCGATTATGTTGATGGAGTAAAGCGCGGTAATGAAAAATCATACTATGAAAATGGAATTTTAGAAGCTGAAACAATTTACGACAGTAACCTTAAAAATGGAGTTTGTTTAACTTATCATCCCAACGGAAACTTGCAGAGTCTTGGCAATTATGTTCTTAATCGTTTAGAAGGCAGTTACAAAACTTATTTTGAAAACGGACTTTTAGAATCAGAGCAAACAATTGTAGATGGATTGAAAGACGGCAAAAGAAATACTTATTACCGAAACGGTGCTTTGGAAAAAATTGAAAACTATGTAGTCGGAAAGTTAATCGGCTGGACAAAAACTTATTACAATGACGGCTCAATGATGAAAGAGGAATATTTTCAGAACGGTCGGCTGCAAAAAAGTAAAACTTACGGACAAGACGGTCTATTAATCTCAACTTACGGCTATAATTAATCGAAATAATTTTTGTTATTATTATAGCGATTAAATATCTTCTACTCCGATAATCAAATAACTAACTAGCTTTCATGATCTTTAGCGAGGTAAGTATGAACAATGTTTTCAGGATTCTTACATTTACTTTTCTTTTTTCTGTTCAGTTTTTGTTTGCACAGATAAACTCCCAAAATCTTTGGCAGGATATTGATCAATCGCAAATAGTTACAACGGGTCAGCGATACATTATTCCGCAGCAATTCCGCACTATCAAACTTGATGCTGTAGGAATACAGAATTTTCTTTCTGCCGCTCCAATGGAATTTACAAATGATGTAAAAACAAAATCATTAATTATATCATTACCAATGCCCGATGGCTCTATGCAAAGATTTGCAGTAGTAGAATCGCCGGTTATGGCTCCCGAACTTGCTGCAAAATACCCGGAAATAAAAACATATATGGGAAAAGGAATTGATGATATTTATGCTTCTGTAAGATTTGACTTAACACCTCTTGGGTTTCATGCAATGATTTTATCTCCAAATGGAAATGTGTTTATCGATCCTTATGCGCTTGGTGATACTGAAAATTTAATTTCTTATTACACAAAAGATTTTTATAATGATCAAAAAACTTTTGTATGTGAACTGATTGCTGACGAAAATAAAATAAAAGAGATTGAATATTTAGTTGGTGATGGTGTCCTAACTCCGACCGGACCACAATTAAGAACATACAGGCTAGCTCTTGCGTGTACAGGTGAGTATGCTACATTTTTCGGTGGAACAGTGCCGCTTGCACTGGCTGCAATTGTTACTTCGGTTAATCGTATAGACGGAGTTTATGAAAAAGAAACAGCAATAAGAATGGTACTCGTTGCGAATAATGATACACTAATTTTTACAAATGCATCTACTGATCCATATACAAATAATAATGGTAATACAATGTTAGGCCAAAACATTACAACGTGTAATGCAAGGATAGGTGGTTCTAACTATGATATCGGACATGTATTTAGTACCGGTGGTGGTGGTGTAGCTTTTCTTGGATGCGTTTGTACAGGTAATAAAGCTGGCGGTGTAACAGGCTCACCGGGACCTGTTGGCGATCCATTTGATATTGATTACGTTGCTCACGAAATGGGTCATCAATTTGGAGGCAACCATACTTTTAACAGTACAGCAAGTTCTTGTGGCGGTGGAAACAGAACTTCAAGTGCAGCTTACGAGCCGGGCAGCGGCTCTACAATTATGGCGTATGCAGGTATTTGTCCTCCGGATAATCTTCAAAATAACAGCGATCCATTTTTTCATGTTAAAAGTTTTGATGAAATAGTTGCATACACTAATTTCGGAAGCGGCAATAGCTGTGCTGTAATTACTAGTACAGGCAATAGTGCTCCAACTGTTACAGTTCCTTCCGGTGGATTTTACATTCCGAAAAGTACACCGTTTGCACTAACTGGTTCAGCAACTGATCCAAATGGCGATCCGCTTACTTATTGCTGGGAAGAATATGATTTAGGCCCGGCTGGCGCTCCTGGAACACCTTCTGGCAACGCTCCTATTTTCAGAAGCTGGAATCCAGATACTTCTTCCACTAGATATTTTCCACGACTTGTGAATTTATTAAACAACACAACTGTAATTGGAGAAATTCTTCCAACCTACACAAGGACATTAACATTCAGGTTAACTGCAAGAGATAACAAACCTGGTGGCGGCGGAGTTGATCGATCCCAGATGCAGTTCAATGTAGATGGAAACTCAGGTCCGTTTTTAGTTACATCACCAAATACAAATGTTACGTGGGCTGGCGAATCATCTCAAACAGTAACTTGGAATGTTGCAAATACAAGTACAGCGCCGGTTAGTTGCGCCAATATTAAGATTCTTCTTTCAACCGATGGCGGACAAACTTTTCCAACAACATTAGCGGCAAGCACACCAAACGATGGAAGTGAAGTTGTTGTAATTCCTAACACACCTACTACAACTGCAAGAATAAAGGTTGAAGCAGTTGCCAATATTTTCTTTGATTTATCAAATATTAATTTTACAATTGAAGAAGCTGTTCCCGTTGAGTTAATTTCTTTTACTGCACAATCTACGGATGCAGGAGTTATACTTAGTTGGATAACTGCCACAGAAATTAATAACTCCGGTTTTACAATTGAACGCGGCAGAGATGATGAAAATTTCACTCAGATTGGATTTGTAAATGGTAAAGGTACAACAACAGAAATATCAAACTATAATTTTGTAGATAATGATATTGAATCCGGAAAATATTATTACAGACTTAAACAAACAGATTTTGATGGAACATTTGAATACTTAAATGTTATATTAGTTGATGTTGGATTACCAAAACAATTTGTATTAAATCAAAATCATCCAAATCCGTTTAATCCATCTACAACAATTAAATTCCAGTTGCCTGTTGATGCTAATGTTAAAATCGAATTATTTAATTCACTCGGAGAAAAAGTTAGTGAAATATTAAACAGCAATTTATCAGGCGGCGTTCATCAAGTAACATTTGAAGGCTCAAACTTATCGAGCGGAATTTACTACTACACAATGAACGCAGTTGGAAATAACGGAAAGAATTTTAGTTCCACGAAAAAGATGATCCTGATGAAGTAGTATTTGTTTGTCACAGTAAGCGAAGTCGAAGTGTGAAGTTATTTTTCAATTCAAGGCACGAGCAATCGTGCCTTTTTATTGACTTTGAATCTAATATTAGCGACGTTTGGGTAACTTATATCTTTAAAAACTGTTCAGGGAGAAGTTTATGAGAAAGGTAACAATTTTACTAGTCTTATTGTTCTGTACAAATATTATGGCACAGTACTATAATCTTTCCTGGAAAGACTACAACCCTTACGAATTATCTTATAGTTCACACGTTCAATTTATTAATGATAGTGTGGGCTGGATAATGCCAAATCGTGATTGGAGTGAAGGAAATCCGTTTCCTGAAAATAATGCTTTATTTAAGACTGTAAACGGAGGAAAGAGTTGGTTTTGTGTGTATGAATTCGCATCAGGATGGTTTAATTACGCTACGCAAATGCCTTTTATTTTTACTGATATAGATACTGGTTATTATTTTTCAAATCTTTATAATACCTGGGAGTGGAACATTTGGAAGACAACTGATGGTGGAAATAACTGGAACAATGTTTATACATTCCCTATTCAGAGTTCATTTCGTAATAGTTTTTTCATTAATGGTAAAGTTGGCTGGATCAGTGACCTTGATCATCTGTATAAAACTACAGACGGAGGATTTAGCTGGAATGTTGTCTTAAACTTTTCAACGTTTGGTGGCAAAAGTTATCCTATTTTTTTTGATGAG
>JBDTRQ010000438.1:0-13086 GCA_039931535.1 Ignavibacteriota bacterium | reverse complement strand
TTGCGACAAATAAACAAGCAGAGAAAACTCAAAGTTGGCAGACAAAATATTTTTTAACAATTGAAAATGACAATTCAACAGACCTTGAAATAGCAAAACGATTATTAATCAACAACGACTAAATTGACGAAGGAACAAAAACAACGAACCGCTAACAGCGTATGATTGCAGGTAATTAATAATAATATCCGATAGAAAAATAAAATAAAACATCGCCCCAGCTAATTGGATTTTTGGGAATATCCTGTCTTAACAAAAAGCTTCTTCCAATTGCAAACTCTGCTGGTCCAATCGGTGTATCAAAGGCAATAGAGCCGCCAATACCGTGTTTTAAATCTTTAAATTTAATTTGCTCCTGCTGCGCCCACATCGAGCCTATATCATATCGTAGTTTTATGTAAGTATCAAAAAAAATTATAAACGGCAGCTTATATCTATACATTAAAGAAGCAAGAAAAACTTGTCTTCCTCTATATTCAAAATCACGCATACCGTAAAAGGATTCCTGTCCGCCAAGCGAATATAGTTCGCTAAGCGGCAATGTTTTATCCCCAAATCCAAATTTAATTTTAGGCGAGATAACTGAACGGCTGAAAACCGGGAAATAATTTTTATACTCAAAACCAAGATTGCTGTACCCTGTTTCTCCGCCTAAAACAGATGCTGCCGTTTCGTAAAATCCGGTAAAGTAAACTCCGTTTTCAGGAAAAGGATATTTATCCTGCGTATCTATTGTTGTTGAAATTTTTAGGCTTACTATTTTTATTTTAAACGGATCTTCGGGACTGTTTTCAATATTTTTAACTTCATCAAACTGATATCTGCCTTCAAAAATTAAATTGCCAAAACGACCAACCTGTGTTCCTAAACCAATTGACAGTCCATAAAATATTTGTCTGTACTTTCCAGTTTCAGTCCTTGAAAAATTATTCGCGTTCTGCAGCTGAACATCTTTATAAACGCTAACGTCATTAAACTTATAAAATGCATTAACTTTATAAGTAAAGTATGTATTAAAAACCCTGTTTGCTTTTTGTTCAAGTATAGCTGCGCGGTTATTAAGCCCACCAAACAATATCAAACCAAGTTCTGTACCTGTTCCAAATAAATTTTCATCTCTTATATCTAATCCAAATTGTGCACGATATTCGTTATCGACTCTAAAACTGATTCTAAGCAGTCTTGATGGTTTTTCATCTACACTTATGATTATAATATTTTGACCGTTTTCTTTTTTTACAACAATGTCTATGTTATCAAATAGTTTTGTGCTTCTAAGATTTATTAATCCGTTTTGAACTTCTTTAATTCGGAAAAAATCTCCTTCTTTAAAATCAAACTCTCTTGTGATAACATTTTTGTTTGTAATTTTATTTCCCGCAACATCAATTCGAGAAATCATTCCTTCATCAATATAAATTTTTAGGCGATGCTCTTCCGGTTTATATTCAATACTCTGAATTCCTGCAAGCGAATATCCTTCTTCACGATATAGTTTTATCAGTTCAACAACTGCTTGAAGAACATGTTTTCCCGAAAAGGGTTTTTCTTTTAGTGAAGAAAATATTTCGCTGATTTTATTTGATTGGATTAATGAGATGCCTATCAAATCAATATTTTTTATAATAGGATTTTCTTCTTTTATGAGATCAAGCTCACTGCTATTTTCAGTTACAGAAATTTGTACGGAAAGATTTTTATAATCTCCTGTTTCAAAAAGTCTGTACAAATCGTAGTTTATTTTTTTGTTAGATATTGAATCCAATGATTCATATCCAAAAAAGAATGCTTTTTCTTTCAGCGATAGATTATCGCTTAACTTAACATTATAAAAATATTTTTCTTCTTCTTGCAGCGAATTATAATCAGCAGAATCAATTTTTGATTTAATACTATTAACTAATGGCTTTGCTGCATTGTAGCCAAGTACAATTAAGCTATCAACTCTATTAAAATCGGTTAAAAGTATTTTTTTAAAATCTGGAGAAATAACAAAATCTGCTTTAGCTAATTGCTCGGTGTTATTTTGTTTCATCGGTATGCTAACAATTTGATCAGCAACAATCCATGGTGTGGAAAGATTTTCTTCGGGCCAAAGATCGCTTGTGGTGTTTATGGCAATTACAAAATCACCTCCGTTATTTCTTGCAACATCCACGGGTACGTTTGCTACAAGTCCGCCATCAACTAAAAGTAAGGAATCCATTTTAATTGGCGCAAGAAAAAAAGTAACGCTAGAGCTTGCACGTAAAGCATTGCTTAACGAGCCGCGATCCATTAAAACCAAATTACCCTTTACAAGATCGGTACAAACAGCTCTAAATCTTATCGCAAGTAAATCAAACGAAGAATCTGAATGCAGCGGAGCATTAAAAGCAATTACATTTAAATAGTTTGAAAGTTTTTGACCATCATTAAACGAAGTAGGTAAAATAGGATTAAGCCCGTCAAGCCTTAGTGAAAAGATTGCTCGGTCTTCCGTTACTTTTTGATCAATAAATAAATCCCTTCTATTTGATTGGGTTTTTAAGGTAAGTAAATCATTCCAGTCGGTATCACGCGCAATAGAATCAATCTGCTCGATATTGTAGCCAGCCGCATACATTCCTCCAACAACACTGCCTATGCTTGTACCAACAATTAAATCGGTTTTAATTCCTGCTTCTTCAAAAGCTTTTAGAACACCAATTTGTGATAAGCCCCTTGCACCGCCGCCGCTAAGTGCCAGTGCAACTTTAGGTTTGTGTGCGGGTATATATTCTGTTAATCCGAATGGAAGTTTTTTTTGAACTACATCTAAAGATAAAGTATATTTTGTTTGACCGTAATTATTTGAGAGTAATAAAACAAAAACTATAAAAAATATTTTTATCCGATCACTCATACAATTATTTAACTTTTAAACAAAACAGAACTATTTATAACTCTATTTCTTTTTTTTCTGTTGACTTTTTGTTTGTTCTTCCGCTGCATCCATTAGTTTAGACATAAATCCTTTTTTCTTCTTTGGATTAGCAACAGGAACAAGTTCAACTGTTCCGCCTTGATGATTTATATAATATTGCTGTGCGATAGACAAAACATTAAACATAAAATAATATAAATTTAATCCAGATGGAAAGCTCATAAACAAAAGCGTAAGCATAATCGGCATCATATAAATCAGAGCTTGCTGTTTAGGATCTTTAACAGTCATCTTTTGCTGTACGAAGGTTGTGATACCCATTAACAATGCTAGTCCACTAATATCTTGTATTCCAACAAGCGGTAACTTGGTACCAAGATGAAAAATAACATCCGGCTGCGAAAGATCTTTAATCCATCCAACAAAAGGCTGCTGGCGTAACTCTATCGATGATTGGAACATTCCCCATAGCGCAACAAAAATCGGCATTTGCAATAACATCGGTAAACATCCTCCTGCGGGATTTATACCGTATGTTGAATAAAGTTTCATAGTTTCTTTATTCATCTTTTGCGGATCATCTTTAAGCTTTTCTTTTAGCTCTGCAATCTTGGGCTGCAGGGCTTGCATTTTCTTCATCGATTGATAGCTGGATTTTGTAAGAGGATAAACCACAATCTTAATGATGATAGAAAAAATTATTAATACAACACCGTAGTTTGGAATGAAAGAATTAATAAACTGAAACAACGGCAGTAAAATATATTCTGCTATTGGTCTAATAATAAACTTAAGTCCGAAGAAACTGCCAAAGTCAACAATCTTAACTAAGTTTCTTCCATAAGTTTTAAGTTCTTTGTAATCAACTGGTCCTAAGTAAAGTGTAAAGGTTTGTGTTTCAACCGCTTGGTTTTGAAATGGAAGTGTTAGTCTTGTATTATAAGCTTCGTGTATTCCATCAACACCAATCTTTTCGTGAGTTCCTTCAATATATGCGCCTTCAACTTTTTTAGGATCGTCAGGAATTATAATTGCAGCAAAATATTTATTTCTAACCGTCAGCCAATCAACTCTTCCTCGGAACTCCTTAACTTCTTTTTCACCCACGGAAGAAGCATTAACAATAACCTGTTCATCTCCATAATAAACACTTGCGTTGGAATAGTTTGCTTCATCGACCGAGTTTTTTTCTACAGAGCGAATTCCGTTATCCCATGTTAGATCGTAAGAATTGCTGTTTATACGATTATTAAATCCTGCAAAAGTAATTTTACTTTTTACTTCATACATGTTTCCATAAAAAGTATATGTTTTTGTAAGAGTTTTGCCTGCTTCTAATTCAAAGGAAAAATTAACTGTTAAAGAATCGTCTTTATTTATTTTGTAAGTGTCAGCTTGTTTATCCAAATTAAAAGTAATGTCTTTAGTATTAATTCCTTTTCCATCAGTAGAGACAAAAGAAATATCATACGACCCGCCATTTTTATAATCAATTAGCTGCACGTAATTTCTATAGTCTGTTTCGCCTTTTTTACCTGCGCTGTACCAGTTGTTAAATTTTGATAAGAAAACTTTTCTAAAGTTTGCACCTTTGTTTGAAAGCTCAAATCGTGCTAACTGTGTTTCTATAACAAGCGTTTCTTCCGGAATGTTTGATTTATTTAGGTTTGCTTTTTCTGTTTTAACTTCTTCGGGGATATTTTCTTTTTCAACAAGACTGTCTTTAGAATTTGTTATAACCGTATCTTTGTTTTGGGATGTTTGATCAACTTGCTTCGGCTGCTGCTTTGGATCGGGCGCACTAATGTAAAGCCACAAAACTAAAATGGCGCCAATTAAAATAAATGCAATTGTTGTTTGCTTATCCATCAATAAAACTCAGATATTAAATTACGGTTGAAAAATCTTAATTAATTCCGGCGTGCTAAGAAGAGTAGTTTTTTTTTGAAGTTCTTTATTCAAAATAACCTGTTAAATCTGTTGCATGATTTTATTCATCAATTCAACAACACCCGAAGAAACATCTCTTAAATATATTTTCTTATTACTTGCTTCGGATAATCTGTTTGGAGAAAAAACTAAAAGCAATTGTGTGCTTTTGTTTAAAACTTTTTCTAATAAGGGGTTCTTATTAATTCTGTAAGATTCTTTAATTAATCTTTTTAACCTGTTTCTCCAAACAGCTTTGCCTGATTTTTTTGATACGGCAGCAGCAATCTTAATTCCGGGTGTGCCGTTATCAACAAACAAAAAATTTACTTTTATCAAACGATCCGAACTGAACAATACTTTAGCAGAACTATAAATTTTTTCAAAATCACTTTTCTTTTTTACTCTTTCATTTCGAGCTAAAGAAAAATTTTTCAAAACAATTACATCTCATCGCTAACGGTAAGTTTTTTTCTGCCCTTCGCTCTTCTGCTTGCTAAAACTTTTCTACCGTTTCTTGTTTTCATTCTTTCTCTAAAGCCATGCTTATTTTTTCTTTTTCTGTTGCTTGGCTGAAATGTTCTTTTCACTTTGTTACTCCTATTTTACATAAAGTTTGCAAAAATATAGATAGATTCAAATTTTTCCAACAATTTTAAACTTAAACTTAGCGCTAAATCTAAAATAAATATCTAAAATCTTCTTTATAAAAACGGGTTACTCAAGAAATAAAATAATGTTTTGTGATAAACACATTGATTTTTAATCAATTTGCAAGAATTTAATCTATTTAGATGTACCTTATTATTGTTAAAAAAAATTTTCGACAAAGAAAAAAAATATATTTAAATAAGCTTGCTGATATAACATTTTGTGTCTATTTTTTAGTCAAGTTAGTGACGTTCTTTTTGTGTTTATAACCTGTGGATAACTTTACAATGTGAAAACGTTTCACAGCACAAAGCAATACTAAAGCCAGGTAAAAATTACCTTTGCTTGCTTGATAACATGAAAATAATCCTTGTAATTTGTTAAAAAATAGCCACTTAGTTGCTGTTTAGTAATGTTGATAACTTGTTAGCTTGTTCTTTGTCGCTTAGTAAATCAAAAAATTTTTTTATTTAATTATTGCTTTTTACGCTTACAACCATTGTGGATAACCTAAAATTTATCAATCTAGAAACCGCTAATACCTCTACTATCACAGAGGCTAATTTAATATGGAAAAACTGTTTAACCCGCATCAAAGAAAACGTTACTTTAATGACTTACAACACCTGGTTTTTGCCAATCAGACCCATAAGTATAAATGACAACAATTTAAAAGTTCAACTTCCAAATCAATTTTTTTGGGAATGGATTGATGAACATTTTAGCACTATCGTTAAACGAACTATTCTTGATGTACTCGGTGGCGATGGTAAGCTCTCATACATTATTGCTGATGAGCAAGAACAAAAAGAAGAATTTGTAAAAGATCATCCAGTTGTTCAAAGTAATAGAGTTAAACCGATTGAAACAAAACGACCCGAACATGAAACAAATCTAAATCCTCGTTACAAGTTTGATAATTTTATAAAAGGCGAAGGTAATCAATTAGCAAGAGCTGCAGCTGGTGCGATAAGTGATAATCCGGGTGGGACCTCTTTCAATCCATTTTTTATTTATGGTGGAGTTGGATTAGGAAAAACGCATCTTATTCAAGCCATAGGAAACAGCATCATAGAAAAGATTCCTGAAAAAAAGGTTATATATCTTTCGTCAGATTCTTTTACTGTTGAGTTTGTAGAAGCTATTCAAACCAATAAGGTTAATGATTTTTCTGGCTTTTATAGAAATATGGATGTTTTAATAATTGATGATATCCAATTTCTGATGGGTAAAGAGAAAACACAGGATTTGTTTTTTCATATCTTTAATACGCTTCATCAATCCCGCAAACAAATTATTTTATCAAGCGATAAACCACCAAAAGATTTAAAAGGTTTGGATGAGAGATTAATTTCAAGATTTCAGTGGGGGCTTTCTGCAGATATTCAGCCGCCTGAACTTGAAATGAGAATTGCCATCTTAAAAAATAAAGCCGAAGAATATGGAATGAATGTTTCAACTGATATACTTGAGTTTATTGCAGGAAGCATTACATCAAACATACGTGAGCTTGAAGGCTGCTTAATTAAGCTACTTGCTAATGCATCTTTAAACTCTAAAGAGATAACCATCGAACTTGCAAAACGAACCGTGAAAGAGATTGCAACCGATAGAAAAATAAATATTACTATTGATGATATCAGTAAAGCTGTTTGTCATTATCTAAATATCCCGGAAAATAAGATAAGAGAAAAGACAAGGAAAAAAGAAATTGTACTTGCTCGGCAGTTAGCAATGTACTTTTCTAAGGAACTTACAAAATCATCTCTCAAAACAATCGGGCTGCATTTTGGCGGAAGAGATCACTCAACAGTTATACATGCTTGCAACAGCATCGAGCAAATGAGAAATAAAGACCTTTCTATGAAGGAGTTGATTGATAGTATTAGAAATAAGATTGAGCTTAATTATTCCTGAAATATTTACCTGACCGAAATAAGGCTCTTTACTGAGCCTTTGTTTTTTGAATATATTTGCACTTTTTGATATGTTGATAACGTGTGGTTTACTGGTATATAAATTGTTAATTATTAGTCAATTATAAAGTCTCTATAATTAACATAGTTTTTGTTAGGTCTATAATTAACTTTAAGTGTTAGTTCAATATTTTGATTATTAAGTAAAAGAAAAGGTTACAGAGCTTATCAACATATTAACATCATTATTATAATTATTAATATATTTATATATCTATTAATTATTAATATTGTGTTGATTGATTTATGATTTGAAATAGTTAAATTTTGAGAAACAAAATTATCTCATTGGTAAAAAGTTAAATGAGAGAGGAAAAAATGAAAAAACAATTAGTAGTTATTTTTACATTGGTTGCAATAGGGTTAATTACTTTTAGTTGCGAACCTTTTATAGAAAATAAAATTACTGCAAAAAATCTTGCTGCAGCTGGTGTAGTATTAAATCTGCGTGGTCAAGATTATAATATTCCTTCAGGAGAAACATTAGTTTTAAATGATTTTAAAAAAGGATCATTTGCATACTCAACAGTGTATCAAATTCCATTAGGTGTTACTAATTCCTCCACTTCCGGAGATGTAGTAGGACAAATGAATTTGCTTGCAGGCACAGAAGTTCTTTTAGTTTACACCAGTGTTGTTGATAGCGCCCAATATACACTTTACGGATCACTTACCACTTCTGATGATATAAACAGAGTAGATCCTTTTGAAACAGGCGGAACACCTTAAATAATTATTTTTTTGATTTTTGATCGAGGAGTTAAACTATAAAAAGTTTAACTCCTTTTTGTTTTTAAACTAACGCTCAACCTTTCTTTTACTTAAAATTTAATATTCTAATTTTCATTGAAATTACCTCGATATTTAGTATTTTTATGCGCTTCAAAAGGAGATTTTTTTATATGGATTTTAAGATAAACAGCAAAATTTTAGAGAAACTTTTAGCCAAAATAATTCCCGCTGTTCCATCACGCACACCAATGGCAATATTGGAAAACTTTCTGTTCGAAATTAAAGATGGTTCGCTTACAGTTAGCGCAACTGATCTTGAAATTGCGTTGCGTTCCTCATTAAACGTTACAGCAGAAAAGAATATAAAAATGGTTGTTCCCGCCAGATTACTTTATGATATCGTTAGATCATTGGACGATACACAAGTAAATTTTATGGTGGATGACAAAGGCAAAATAAAAATAACAACCGATAAAGGTGTTTACGGTTTAAGTTATTCCCCTTCAGAAGATTTTCCTGAAATTGCAACTGTATCAAAAGAAAAAGAAGTTATTATAAATGGTAATGATTTAAAGAAAGCTCTTGAGCAAACATCATTTGCAATGAGTAAAGAAGATATGCGCCCTGCAATGACAGGAACGTTAGTTGAGTTTGCTAAAGAAGGATTAAGATTTGTAGCAACAGATGGACACAGATTAGTAAAGTTTATTAATAAAACATTTTCATCAGACACACAGGAACAATATATTATTCCTGAAAGAGCGATTTCTGTTTTGCTAAAACAATTGGGCGATGCTGATGTTAAAATTTATTTAAGCAAAACATATGCTTCATTTATCATAAATGATCTTGAATTTATCAGCCGATTGATAGGCGAAAAATATCCCTCCTACAGCAGCGTTATACCATTAGAGAATGAAAATTTTTTAACTGTAAACAGATCTGAGTTATCATCCGCAATAAAAAGAATGATGCTTTTTTCTACATCAAATTCTAAGCAGGTTAAATTTTCTATTTCGGAAAATTCTTTAGAAGTATCTGCAGAAGATATAGATCATGGTTCTGATGCAAAAGAAAAGATTCAGTGCGAGTACAAAGGAGACCCTATGGATATTGGGTTTAACACAACTTATGTAAATGATATTTTATCGCATCTCGTGGGCGATCAAGTAGTATTTAAACTTCACTCTCCAACAAAAGCAAGTATTATTGAGCCGGTTAAAAACGAAGAGAATGAAGACGTTATGATGTTACTTATGCCGGTTCGTTTAAATAATTAAAATGATCCTGTCTCGTTTGGCTCTAAAGAATTTCAGAACTCATAAGAATATCAACCTTACCTTTTCTGATACGTTAAATTACATTGTTGGAGGTAATGGACAAGGAAAAACATCTATACTTGAAGCAGCATATTACACTTGTACAACCAAAAGTTTTAATGCAAAAGATGTTGAGACTGTAAGTTTTGGTGAAAACGATTTTGAAATAAATGGTTTTTTTAAAGATATAACTGAAGATAGAATAAGAGTTTATTTTTCTGTGCCCGAAAACCGCAAGTATTATTTTCAAAACGATAAATTGATTTCAAGAAGTTCGCAAGTAATCGGAAAATTTCCTGTTGTTATTTTAACTCCTGAAGATCATGCTATTACCCAGGGTTCTCCGGCAGAAAGAAGGAAGTTAGTTGATTCCGTTATTTCTCAGGCAAGTAATACATATTTAAATATTTTGCTGGATTATAATAAAACTCTTAAACAGCGTGCGGTAATTCTAAATCGATTAAAAGAAAATTTTACCAAAGATATTAATGCAGAACTTGATGCCTGGACGGAAAAGTTAATTGAAAATGGGGTTGAATTAATATCCCACAGAAATATTTTTATAAAAAACTTTAATAAATATGTTTCTGATTCCTATAAAAAAATTATTGGAGATAAAGAAAATCCATCTATCCAACATTATTTTTTAGATGGATGTGATGAAGATAAATTTGTTAACGCTTTTCAAAATCTTATAAAAGAAAAAAAGAACGAAGAGATAAGACGTGGAGTAAACCTTGTTGGTCCGCATAGAGATGATTTTATTTTTAATATCAATGATATAAATCTAAGAACCTATGGTTCTCAAGGGCAGCATAAAACATTTCAAACAGCATTAAGATTTGCGGAATTTTTTTATCTAAAAGATACTTGCGGCAAAACACCAATTTTTCTTTTGGATGATGTTTTTGGTGAGCTAGATGCTTATCGTGCTGGAAAAATAAGCGAGTATCTTAAAGAGGTTGGACAAGCGTTTATAACACTAACAGATTTTGCAGATTTTTCTTTTTTGCAAAAAGATGAAAAAGATTTGATAATAAAATTAGAAAACGGAAACATAGCTTATGCCTGATGGATTTAAAAGCATTAAAGATGTTTTTAATAACGATCCCGCTCTAAAAAACATAAGAAATGTAATTGTAGAAAACGATGTTGTAAATGATTTTGAAAAAATCTTTCCTCAGTTTACAAGGGTTGCAAAAGCAAAAAGCGTACAGTTTGCAGCACTAACTCTTAAGGTTGAAAACGCAGCATGGCGGAACGAATTAAAGTTTAAAGAAAAAGAAATAATAGAAAAAATTAATTCATTTTACGGTCAAGAAAGAATTAACAGAATTAAATTTTCTGCTAAATAAAGAATTAAAAGAATTAAAAGAATTAAAAGGATAAAAATATAAATGGCTAAAGCTCAAAATAGCAACGATTATAGTGCAAAAAACATAAATGTTTTAAAGGGACTTGAAGCTGTTCGTAAGCGTCCTGCAATGTACATCGGCGATGTTAGTTCTCGCGGACTTCATCATCTTATAAATGAAGTTGTTGATAATAGTATTGATGAAGCATTAGGCGGATACAATGATCGTGTTATCGTTACTATAAAAAAAGATGGAAGCGTTTCAGTAGAAGATAGAGGAAGGGGAATCCCTGTTGACATGCACCCTGTTGAAAAACGATCCGCTCTTGAAGTTGTAATGACGGTTCTTCATGCAGGTGGGAAATTCGATAAGGATTCTTACAAAGTTTCGGGCGGATTACACGGAGTTGGTGTTTCAGTTGTCAATGCATTGTCGGAAAAAATGACAGCAGAAATTAGACGCGACAATAAAATTTATTTTCAAGAGTATCATCAGGGGATACCCGTTGAAAAAGTTAAACAATCCGGCACGTACAAAGGCGATCAAACCGGCACCACAATTACATTTAAACCTGATGGAGAAATTTTCAAAACAACCAAATTTAATTTTGAAACTGTTTCCGAAAGATTGCGTGAACTTGCCTATCTAAATAAAGAAGTTACCATGTTTCTTAAAGATGAAAACGATGGGCAGGAAGAAACCTTCAGATTTAAAGGCGGCTTAATTGATTTTGTTAAATATCTTGATGAACATAGAACTGCAATGCACAAGCCAGTTTACATCGAAGGCGAAAAAGAAAACACCCCCGTTGAAATTGCTTTTGAGTACAGCGATTCATATTCAGAAAATGTTCACTCGTATGTTAACAACATCAATACTATCGAGGGCGGAACACATTTGGTTGGATTTAGAACTGCGCTGACAAGAACTCTAAACAACTACGCATATAAAAACAATCTAATAAAAGAAAACAGCAAAATAACTTTAACCGGAGATGATTTCCGCGAAGGGCTTACAGCGGTTCTTTCTGTAAAGGTAATGGAACCGCAGTTTGAAGGACAAACAAAAACAAAACTTGGCAACAGCGAAGTAAAATCAGTAGTTGAAACTATAGTTGGTGAAAAACTTTCTGAGTATCTCGAAGAAAATCCTTCTATTGGGAAAAAGATTATTGATAAATGTATGCGTGCTGCAGAAGCAAGAGAAGCTTCGCGTAAAGCACGCGATCTTGTTAGAAGAAAAAACGCACTGGATTCAATGCATCTACCAGGTAAGCTAGCAGATTGTTCTATTAACGATCCAGAGCATTGCGAAATTTATATTGTTGAAGGTGATTCTGCAGGCGGTTCTGCAAAACAAGGAAGAGATAGAAGATTTCAGGCGATACTTCCTATCAAAGGAAAAATTCTTAACGTTGAAAAAGCAAAACTCAATAAGATTCTGGAAAATCAGGAAATTCAAGCAATGGTTGCTGCACTTGGAGCCGGCATTGGTGAAGAATTTAATCCAGAAAAATCCCGCTACGGAAAAATTATTTTAATGACAGATGCTGATGTTGATGGAAGCCACATCCGCACATTGCTTCTTACTTTCTTTTACAGACACATGAAAGAATTAATTACATCTGGCAGAGTTTATATTGCACAACCACCGTTGTACAAAGTTAAAAAAGGAAAAGAAGAACATTACGCTTTTGATGATGAAGAAAGAGATAAAGTTTTAAAGCAGCTTAGAAAAGATATGAAAGCAAAAGCAGGTGTTGTTGAAGATGACAGCGACGTTGATGAAGAAGGACAGCCAAAAGGAGTTACAATTTCTCGTTACAAAGGATTGGGAGAAATGAATCCTGAACAACTTTGGTCAACAACTATGAATCCTGAAACAAGAACAGTGCTGCAAGTAAACGTAGAAAGCGCTGCCGCTGCAGATAAAATATTTGAAACACTAATGGGCGATGCTGTAGAACCGCGCCGTGCATTTATTGAAAAGCATGCTAAGTATGCAAAGTTGGATGTTTAATTAATTAAAATAAAGTAATGTTAAAAGAAGAAACATTAAAAAAAATAGTTAAAGAAATTATCGAAGAGACCGGTGCAGAAAAAATAATATTGTTTGGCTCTTATGCAAAAAGTTTACAAACAGATAATTCAGATATAGATATTCTAATTATTGAAAAGGAACCTTTTGGTAAAAACCGATCACGAAGAAGAGAAATTAAT